>NZ_PDKN01000001.1:0-300000 GCF_004116335.1 Candidatus Marinarcus aquaticus | reverse complement strand
TGCCAATAAAGAGTTGCTGGATATATTGGCTACCATTGAAGTCAAAACCATCATTGGGCTCTCTTCAGGTGCATCAGTCAATGGTTCTAAAGGTTGGGCAAGTTACTCTTTATCAAAAGCGGGGTTAAACATGCTTTTAAATCTCTACTCCAAAGAGATGCCCAACTCTGTTTTGCTAGCAGTGGCTCCAGGTGTTGTAGAAACACCCATGACAGATTACATACGATTTGATATAAACGACCAAGAGTTCCCTTCTGCACAACGTCTCAAAAATGGAGAAATACAAACACCTGAACAAGCAGCCCAACGTTTGGCAAAGGTTGCACAACAAAGTGATAAATTTGAAAGTGGTGCGTTTATTGATGTACGCAGTCTTTGATGAAACGTAATCAATTGGTAACAGTAACATGTCAAACTTCTTTGTATATTCTAGGAGAAGAAGATGTTACACAAAACTCAAATTCAACCCATTGGTGCCAATGAAAAACTTTTAATGGCACTGCCATTTTGCAGTTGTAATGCTTGTAAAAATATCTATGAAGATTTAAAGACAAAAATTGATAAGAAACGATTTTTTAAATTGGATATTGTAAGAGTGAGTAAATATAAGTAAGTCAACAGACAAAAGAGAAATTCTCTTTTATTCTGTTACTGCTTTTCGAATTCGTAAACTGAGCTCTTTTAACTGCTCACCATCTACTTCAGACGGTGCTTGTGTCATAAGACATTGAGCTCTTTGTGTTTTAGGGAATGCAATCACGTCTCGAATAGAGTCTGTTCCTGCAAGCAACATAATCATTCTATCAAACCCCATTGCAAATCCACCGTGTGGAGGCGCACCAAATTGAAGTGCATCCAGTAAGAATCCAAACTTCTCTTTGGCTTCTTCTTCACTAATACCCATAAGGCTAAATACTTCACTTTGAATGTTTTCTTTGTGAATTCTGATAGACCCACCACCAAGCTCAGTACCATTGAGTACTAAGTCATAAGCGATTGATTCAATCTCTTCAATGTTCTCTTTGTTTAAGTTTTTTGGCATTGTAAATGGGTGGTGAAGTGCTTTGATTTTACCCTCTTCTACTTCAAACATTGGAAAGTCAACAACCCATAAGAATTCGTATACATCTTTAGGTACGATTTCCATTTGTTCTGCTAGGTACAATCTGAATCGTCCCATGTAGTCCCAAACCACTTTTTTATGACCTGCACCAAAGAATACAACGTCACCCTCTTGAAGTTCAGTTACTTTCACAATCTCTTCTAAATCTGCTTCAGAGAAGAATTTAGTCAATGGTCCTTTAAGTCCATCCTCTTTCATTTGGAAGTAACCTAAACCTTTAGCTCCAAATTTTCGAACGTAATCTTCAAAACCTTTCATTTGTCGTTTAGAGAAGATGTTATCTCCGTTTGGTACTTTGATGGCTTTGATTCTGTTGTGTGCTTTATCTTTTGCAATATCTGCAAAAATTTCATTGGTGCTTCGTCCAAAAATATCGATTACGTCTACCATTGGCATACCAAATCGTAAATCTGGTTTATCACTACCATACAGCTCCATAGCTTCGTTGTACGTCATTCTTTTGAATGTTGCTGGCACTTCTTTTCCACACGCAGTAAAAATATCATGAATCAATTTTTCAGCAACTTTAATCACATCTTCTTGGTCACAAAAACTCATCTCAACGTCAATTTGTGTAAACTCTGGTTGTCTGTCTGCTCTTAAGTCTTCATCTCTGAAACATTTAGCAATTTGGAAATATTTATCAAATCCAGATACCATTAAAAGTTGTTTGAAAAGTTGTGGTGATTGAGGCAATGCATAAAATTCACCGGGGTGAACACGACTAGGTACTAAATAGTCTCTTGCACCTTCTGGTGTTGATTTTGTTAAAATTGGTGTTTCAACGTCTAAGAATCCCATCTCATTTAAAGAGTTTCTTGCTGCAATGTTTGCGGTACTTCTTAATTTAAAAATATCATATGATCGTTTTGTTCGAAGTTCTAAGAATCGGTTTTTTAATCGAATCTCTTCATTTACTTTTTCATCACCTAAGTCAAATGGCATTGGTTTTGAACGATTTTCAATAATCAGTTCATCTAAGATAATTTCAATTTTACCTGTTATTAGGTTTGGGTTTTCTAACCCTTCCCCTCTTTGTCTTACTTTCCCTGTAGCAATTAAAACAAATTCATCTCTTACTTTTTCTGCTACTTCTAATGCTTCTTTGTTATCTTGTGGGTCTGCTACAAGTTGAACAATCCCGCCTTTATCTCTTAAGTCAATAAAAATGATTCCACCGTGGTCTCGTCTACTGTTGACCCAACCAGCAACAGTAACCGTCTCCCCAATGTTTTTTTCAGTTACGTCAGTACAATAATGAGTTCTCAATTTTAGCTCCATCGTGTTTAAATATCCGCGATTATATCGAAACAAAACTTAGGTTTTGTTGGACTAAGCTAAAATTGAAAAGATTACTGTTTTTTAAATCCAAATGGAGTATTTTTGTAAATCGTTGTACGGTATTGTACTTGAGAATCCACAATTCTATTTTTAATCACACTGCTGGTCATTTTGTTGTTATACAAATAATCAATTCCAATCAGTGTTGAGTAGTTCACCCAGTTATACACCACATCTGCATCAAGTAAGTTGATGGTCTCTTCTAAAATAGGAGAGGTTTGTTCAATGGAGTTTGCAATTAAGAAATTCTTTCTATCTGGGTATTGCGTTAAAGATACTATCAGTGGCGTAAAGTTTAACTGCGTTGAAAGAATCACATACGGCGTTGCCTCTTGCACTGTTAATTGTGAGAGTAAAATAGAGGTTTTAATAATAGAAGTATTTAAAAACAGCGTTGAATCATTGAGTACTTCTTGAGATGTAATTGCTTTATAGTTATTCCCTGAAGGTTTAATCATACGCTCACTGATCACATTAAAGTTATCTTGCAATAAAATATTTCGTAAAGTATTGCCCAATACACTCTCTCCATAAAAGTGAGTATTTTTACCATTACTCAAAGTTTTAAGTGTTTGGATTTGTTCTTCATAATCCATTCCTCCAAAAGTAATATTTGGCATAGGATTAATGACACTGCTTTTATGAATGAGTGGCATAAAAATATCCAGTTTGTCAATATTTTGAATATCGTTTAAGTGTTGTAATCCATCTTCAGTAAAAAGAAGTATCACTTTACTGTATCGGTTGTCTACCACTTCATTCATCGCTTGATAGACACTTGCATACTCTTCTGTTGAAGAATCAATCACATCCACATCAAACTTCTCATTTTTAAAAAGCAAATATGAAATGATGGTATTGATTGTTCCATTAGCATATTTTCCAACCACTTTTGAAGGAAATACGATGGCAACTCTGTTTTGGTCTTCATAGATGTTAAAGAGCTCAAATTGGCTCATTTTTCGTTCTGCATCTTCTTGTTGCTTTTGTTTATAGGTTTGACTGTACTCTTTTTGAGAATAGTCTACTGTTTTAGGAGCACATCCAATAAAAAGAAGTGAAAAAATAAAAATAAAACTGTAGTGTTTCACATTGACTCCATTAATGATTTGATTTTAAGCATATCGTGAAATGCCTCTTTTTTTGCTGATGGATTTCGCAACAGAAAACTTGGATGATATATGGGCAATACATCAATATGATTATACTTTGTTATTTTACCACGAACTTGTTCAATATTTCGTTTATCATTGGTTAAATATTCATACGTTCTCTCACCTAATGTGATAATCAATTTAGGTGAAATGAGTTCTAACTGTTTGGTTAAAAAAGGTTTACAACAATTTATTTCATGTGGTGTGGGTACTTTTTTTGTGCTTGTTTTACACTTAATAATATTGGCAAAATAGAACTGGTTGTAAGAAACGTTTAACACATTTTCAATCATTTTAATCAACAGTTCTCCACTTTTCCCCACTAACAATCGATTGTTTTCTTCTTGTACAATGGAAGGCATTACATCCACAAAAACTATGGGTGAGTGAATATTACCTTCGCTGAAAACCGTGCTTGTTTTGTATTTAGATAACTCACACAAACTGCAATTTTCAACAAGTGCTTGTA
The DNA here is from genome assembly GCF_004116335.1 of Candidatus Marinarcus aquaticus. Taxonomy (NCBI): domain Bacteria; kingdom Pseudomonadati; phylum Campylobacterota; class Epsilonproteobacteria; order Campylobacterales; family Arcobacteraceae; genus Candidatus Marinarcus; species Candidatus Marinarcus aquaticus. The sequence continues at coordinate 295,913 of NZ_PDKN01000001.1, read as the reverse complement.
AATCAATTAAATTATTGGGCAAGGACATGTCATTGTTGTTAAGCTCATCCGTTTTTAATGCAGGAGCATACTCAAAACCCATCATTTGCAAGCTGTTATAGTGTTTTAAAATTTTCTGTTGTACTTGTTTTGTCATCTGAAAATTGTACAAAAAAAGAACTTTCACTCTGATTTGTTCCATTATTTGGAACAAATTTATATAAAATACTTGACAATCGTTCCAAATAATTATACAATTTGCATATAAAGTTTAAAAGGCCGTTTCATGATGACACCCAGTTTAAGAAAATTAGAATCAGATTTAGAAGTGAATAAAACCACGTTGCACAATTGGAAAAAAAACCGACCAAAGTTGTTTGAGTTTATTATCGATTCATATAAAGATAAAGAGTTGTTAAAAAAGAATCTCAAACTCATGAGTGAACAAAAAAAACGTTTAGAAGAGGAAATCCACTTAACCCTACAAAGAGTATCGTAAGATATTTAGATTTATGGGACTTATCGCTGCTTATATATTTTTTAAAATGCGCGACTATAGGTAGTTATGAGTTCCATAAATGTAAATATATTACATCTATGGTTCATGTATTGATTATTTGTAATACAGCTCAATGGCTGAAGAGATATTAAACGAGAACATCTCAATGAGTTGAATATCATTTTGTGTCAAGTGTTTAGGACTGTTCACATAAACAATGTTTTCATTACCACTCTCATCTTCGTAGTAACTCACCATCCCTTTTTCAATCGAGATACTGCTTTTTAACTCCAACGCTTTTTCAATGGCTTCTTGAATATCAGGATATTTTGCAATAAACCCTTCATAATCCAAACCTTTATAACTTTCAGTTGAAGCCAAAATCATTTTGTTCTCTTTGACAAATTCACACACCACAATTTCGATGCCTTCACATTTGCCTTCACAGCTCTCTTTCATGGTTGTAATCAATTTTTCCAATGCCGTTTGAGAGAACTCATACATCATGCTGTTTTGTTTCTTCTCTACAGGAATTTTTTGATTTTGTAAATCAATCAAATCTTTAAAGTTTCGAAGTGAAGTAATAACCGTGGTATAAAGTTTTTGAGCAGTCAGTTCTGTCTTCTCTTTATAGTCATTGATATCATATTGGTCGATCACCTCTTTCTCAGGGGCATATCCTGGTTGTCCTGTTCGTAGTACAATTCTGACCATTTTATTCTCTAAATCATTACGAACATAATCAACAAACTCTAAACCCGCATTGTCATTCTCCATAACAACATCAAGAAGTATCAATGCAATGTCTGGATTCTCTTGCATCAACTCTCTTGCTTGTGTTCCACTGTAAGCACTAATAAACTCAAGTTTTTTATGATCAAACGTAATTCCATTGAGCACTGCATTTGTAATCGTATGAACACTCTCCTCATCATCAACAATAAGAACTTTCCACGTATCTTTAATCGACTCACCTTTTGTTTTTTGAGCAAACTTCATAGGTTTTTTAGCATCCATCATACATATCCTTTAACTTAAATGATTAAACCATTTTCAAATATAATTTGTTCTCGACCCGTTCGTTTCGCTTTATACATTAAACTATCTGCGGCATTGACGGTATCAATATTATTAACATTATTTTCTCTATAAGCAACACCCGCAGAAAATTTAATTTTAAACTTTAAGTCTTTATAAACAAAATTATTCTCTTCAATGGTTTTTTTAATACGTCTTGCATACTTCTCAACTTCAACTTGTTCTTCATACTTGATTAAAGCAATAAACTCTTCTCCTCCGTATCGAACAATCATGTCACCTTCACGAGTAAGTGCATTTAAAAGATTTGCAAAAGTTCTTAAAATGGTATCTCCACACTCATGTCCATATTGATCATTGATCTTTTTAAAATAATCAATATCTATGAATAAAATCGCATATTTGTTTCCAAAAATTTTAAACTGAGTCTCCAGCTTTTCAATCTCAACATCAAAAGCCCGACGATTATGTACGCCTGTTAAGAAGTCCATAAACTTCTCTTTACGTACACTGTTAAGCTCTTCTTGCAGTTTTATAATACGTGATTGCATCTCGCCAAATCGTGATTTATTTTCAATGAGTTCTTCTTGAGAACTTTTCAGATTATTTCCTAATGCATACACCGTATCAACAAGCTTATTTTGAAGTCGAATCAACTCTCTTTTTGAAGTAGCAGAGAGTTCAAGTTCATCGAGCTCTTGTTTGATGTTATTGACTTCATCCAAAGAGTTTCCACTTTGAATCAATGATCGATCAAAATATTTTCCCATTAAATTTGTCAGTTTGATGATATCCGATGTTTTCTCTTTAATCACTTCACGATCAAGCTCAATTCTTTCTTGAGCCAATGCTTTTAACTCTTCAATTTTTTTTTCAGATAAAAATTGAGAAGGTTTCGTTTTTACACTTTTTACAAACTTTTCAATGCTTGAATCAATCTCATGATTGATTGATGGTGCAATAATTTCTTCTAAGTTATTTATTAAAATCTCAAGATTATTTGTTTTATAAAGTTTTTTATACTCTCTTACAAGTTCATAATACGTATCAATTTTAGGATGTTTATTGTTGTTTTGTTGATGAATAAGCTCTTCTATTAAATACTCGAGTTCTTTGTATTCTTTGAGCTCTTTTTTGTACTCCCCTGCTTGTCGGCTAAACTCTTTAGCATAGTTAATTGGGGTAGCATGTATGTTTTTCTTTTTAAGGGTTGTCAGTGTAGATTTAATAATACCAACTAATTTTTCTTTGTCCATATTGCTTCTTTAAAATACAAGATGCAAATATTTTGCCTTAAAGTGTGTTAATAAACAATAAAAACAATTTATAAATTATAAATTGTTTTTATTAAATTATTTGTATCGGTGAGTAATTCTACCCTTATCTAAAGAGTAAGGTGTGATCTCCACTTTTACTTTATCGCTTGGTAAAATTTTAATGTAGTGCATTCTCATTTTTCCAGAGATATGACATAATACTACATGTCCATTATCCAATTCAACTCTAAACATTGCATTAGGTAACGCTTCAATCACTTTACCATCAATTACAATTACATCATCTTTTGCCACTTGTTTTCCTTTAATTTACTTCTGATAGAATGACTGCTTTACCATTAACCACAGCCACAGTATGTTCATAATGGCTTGTTCGTAAGCCATCTTGAGATATCACGTCCCAATCATTCTCTAAAATCACAGGTTCCTGCTCTTTTTGACAAATCATTGGTTCAATACAAAAAACCATTCCGTTTTTAATTTTAGGACCAGCTTTCACGTTTGGCGTTTCAACATAGTTTGGAATCTCTGGTTCACCATGTGGTTTTCGTCCAATTCCATGACCACAAAAACGTGTTAAAGGCACATAACCTCTTGCACGAATGAAGTCTTCAATGGCTTTTGAAAGCTCTTTGAATCGCATACCCTCTTTAATCATATCAATCGCATAATATAAAGTATCTTTTGCGCACGCTATTAAGTCTTCATCCTCTTTGGAAATTTGACCAATTGGCATTGTAATGGCCGCATCACCATACCAACCATCAATTTCACTTCCGATGTCGAGTCCTAAAATGTCTCCCTCTTTTAATACTGTATCATCAGGAATACCGTGAATTACAACTTCGTTTAAAGATGTGCAAATTGCATTTGGAAAGCCGTACAGACCTTTAAAAGCAGGTCTTGCACCTAAAGACAGAAGAAAATCTTCACCCATTTTGTCCACTTCTAACAGGGTCATTCCGGGTTTTACATTCTCTTTTAAGTAGTTCAAAGTCTTCGCAACTGCTTGGGAAGCAGTTCGAAGCTTTTCAATTTCGTTTTCTTTTCTTAATGGAATTGCCATAATATTTACAGACCGACTGCACTTAATGTATCATATTTATTCATATACTGTTGTGCTTCAATTTTTCTCATGGTATCAATTGCAACTTGAACAACAATCAGTACAGCTACCCCACCAAAATAGAAAGGTACGCCCATTGCTTTTACTAAAAGCCATGGTACTGTAGAGATTGCAGCTAAGTACAATGCACCCCAGAACGTTAATCGTCCAGCAATATCATTTAAGAAACCAGCAGTGCTTTCACCCGGTCGTACACCAGGAATAAATCCACCTTGTTTTTTTAAGTTTTCAGAGATATCTTTTGCATTAAAGGTGATCGATGCATAGAAGAATGCAAAGAAAACAACAAATAAGAACATAAAGATATTAAATGTATAAGACTGAGGACTTACAAAATCTGCCACAGCCATCAATATTTTGTTTTGACTGCCTTGTAAAATAGTAGCAGGGAACATCAAAATTGCACTTGCAAAAATTGCAGGAATTACACCTGAAAGGTTTACCTTAATAGGAATATAATTCATTACTCTTTTATTTTGATTTTGCATCATTACTTTTCTTGAGTAAGATACAGGTACTCTTCTTTCACCTAATTCAACATAGATAATTGCTCCCACCGTTCCGAGAATAACCACTAGGATTCCAATAACTGTTAAGAAGTTCATTTGTCCATTGTTCACTAAATCAATCGTACCACCAATTGCACTTGGAATTGCCGAAACAATACCTGCAAAGATAATCAGTGAAATACCATTACCAATCCCTTTTTGTGTGATTTGTTCTCCAATCCACATTAAAAGCATGGTTCCTGTTAACATTGAAATTGCTGAAACAGCCACAAATGTATCCATATCAATTGAGATTGCACCTTGACCACTTTGTCCTGTTAATGAGTTCAGACCCATTGATACTCCGACTGCTTGAATCAATGTGATTACAACAGTTGTGTATCGGATGATTTGCATATATTTTTGCATTCCATCTCGCTCTTTTTTCATTTTACCAAGACCAGGGAAAGTTGCTGCTAGAAGTTCCATAATAATAGAAGCAGTAATGTAAGGCATAATACCTAATGAGATAATACTTAATCGCTCAATGGCATTTCCACTAAACATGTTCACAAGACCTAATGCATTGTTTGCATTTGAATCAAAAAATTCTTTTACAACGTCTATGTTCACTCCAGGAACTGGCACGTATGCCAGTAACCTATAGAGGAAGATAAAACCTAATGTAATAAGAATCTTATTTATTAGATCTTTACTCATATTAGTTTCCAGTAGTTGTTACGTTTTCGTCTTTAATTTTAGAAGCTAAATCTTTTGCAGCTGCACCAATTAATTTAACCTTTACAACTGATTTAGATAATTTGTATACAGATTTGATTGACTCAACTGTAATCTCTTCAAGTGCTGCAACTTGTTTCACTTTATCAACATTGATAGAGTAAGGTTTTACAGCTCTTGAGAAAAATCCAATCTTTGGAAGTCTTTTTTGGATTGGCATTTGTCCACCCTCAAAACCTCTTTTGATTTTATACCCAGATCTAGATTTTTGACCTTTTTGACCTCGAGTAGAAGTCTTACCCATTCCTGAACCTTGACCTCTACCTACTCGTTTAGTATTTGTTGTACTACCAGTTGCTGGTTGTAAGTTGTCTAATGCCATACTCTATCCTTTAATTCTTGCTAACGCTTCAACTGTAGCTTGTACAAGGTTGTTTGGATTGTTTGAACCAAGAGATTTAGCAATGATATCTGTAACCCCTGAAAGTTCAAGAACTGGTCTCGCAGCACCACCAGCAATAAGCCCTGTACCCTCAGATGCAGGTTTAAGTAAAATTTTACTTGAATTGTACTTATGCTCAATATCATGTGCGATAGTTGTTCCTTTAATTGATACACTGACTAATCGTTTAAATGCATCATCTAAAGCTTTTTTAATTGCATCTGGAACCTCTTTTGCTTTTCCAGTACCAAATCCAACTGTTCCGTTTTTATCACCAACAACAACTAAAGCTGTAAATCTGAATCTTCGTCCACCTTTTACAACCTTTGTAACTCTTCCAATTTTAACGATTGCTTCTTGAAAATCTTCTCTATTAACTGCCATCATTAACCCTTATAATTTGATACCGTTATCTCTAAGTGCGTCAGCGAATGCTGCAACTACACCGTGATAAAGGTAACCATTTTTGTCAAATACAACTTCAGTAATATTTGCAGCTTTTAAGCTTTCTGCGAATGTAGCTGCTACTTTTGTTGCGTTCTCTTTGCTTACATTTAAGTTCATAGCTTTAGAGTTAACTGATGCTAATGTAACACCTTCAACATCGTTTACTGCTTGTGCACTTAAATACCTATTAGATTTGAAAACTGTAACTCTTGGTCTTGAAGCTGTACCAGAGATTTTTCCTCTAACTCTTTTTTTTCTTTTAATTCTTAAAGAATTTTTCTTTGCTAAATCTTTTGCTCTACTCATACTTCACACCTTACTTAGCAGTTTTTCCGGCTTTTCTAACGATATGCTCGTCAGTATATTTAACACCTTTACCTTTATATGGTTCTGGTTTTCTAAAGCCTCTAATAATTGCAGCAGTTTGACCAACTTGTTGTTTATCTGCACCTTCTACGTTTACAATGTTCTTATCAACAGAAATCTCAATTCCTTCTGGAATATCAAATTCGATTGGATGAGAATAACCAAGTTGTAACTCAAGAACTTTACCTTTAACAGCAGCTCTGTAACCAACACCGTTGATCTCTAAAGATTTTTTATAACCTTCAGCTAAACCAACGATTGCATTGTTTGTTAAAGCTCTGTAAGTTCCCCAGAATGCTGAAGATTCTTTATCTTCACCTTTTCTTGAGAATACAACTTTTCCTTCTGCGATTTCAACATCAACTCGTCCGTGTGTCTCAACAGTAGAAGATTTATTACCTTTTTTTACAACGATTGCTGTACCATCAACTGTAACTTCAACTCCACTTGGGATTGCGATAGGTTGTTTACCAATTCTTGACATTGTTCTCTCCTACCACACTGTACATAAAACTTCACCACCAACTTTAGCAGCGAAAGCTTCATCATTTGAAATTACACCCTTGTTTGTAGAAACAATGATAGTACCATATCCATTTTTGAAAGATTTTAACTCAGTAGAGTGTTTATAAACTCTTCGTCCTGGAGTTGAAACTCTTTGTAACTCGTTGATAACTGATCTGTCAGCATCATCATATTTAAGTGTAACTTGAATAGTTTTCTTATTATTTTTACCGTCAACTACTTTATATCCATCGATATACTCTTTTTGCTCTAAAACTTTCAATACACCTTCTACAGTGTTAGAATGTAACAATGTAGTAACTTCAAGTTTTCTCATTGCTGCATTTCTAATTCTAGTTAAAGCATCTGCGATTATGTCATTCATCATAGCTTTATTCTCCTACCAACTAGCTTTTCTAACACCAGGTAATAAACCTTCGTTAGCCATTTTTCTTAAACACACTCTACAAAGACCAAAGTCTCTGTAAACTGAGTGTGGTCGACCACAAACTGAACATCTTGTATAAGCTCTAGAAGAGAACTTAGGAGCTCTCTGTTGCTTAGCAATCATAGATTTCTTTGCCATTACGCTCTTCCTTTTGTAAATGGAATTCCTACAAGTTCTAATAATCTGTACGCTTCTTTATCGTTATCTGCAGATGTAGAAATTGAAATATTCATACCATGTGTTGTAATGATATTATCATATACAACTTCTGGGAACATTAATTGTTCATCAAGACCAAAGTTAAAGTTTCCTCTACCGTCAAAACCATTTCTATTAAGACCTTGGAAGTCTTTTACTCTTGGAAGTGCGATTGAACAAAGTTTATCTATAAAGTTATACATTTGCTCCCCTCTAAGTGTTACTTTAACACCTACAGGCATACCTTCTCTAACTTTAAAACCTGCAACAGATTTTTTAGCAATGATTTGTACTGCTCTTTGACCAGTAATTAAAGAGATAGTATCTTGAATGTTTTGCATTAATTTACTGTCTTTCATTGCCTCACCCGCACCAACAGAGATAACTACTTTTTCTAACTTAGCAGTTAACATTTTGTTTTTTACGAATTCTGATTCTAATGCTGGTTTAATTTCCGCTTTATATCTTTCTAATAATCTAGCTGACATCTTACTCACCTTCTACTTTTGCTACATTAGAGATATCAATAGGCATCTCTTTGTTTACAAAACCACCATCTGGATTTTTGTCTTGATCAGGTTTAACAGTTTTCTTAGCAACTTTACAACCTTTAACAACTACTTTGTTTTTTGATGGTAATACTTCTAAAACTTCTCCCGTTTTACCTTTATCATCTCCAGCAATGATTTTTACAGTATCACCTTTTTTGATCTTTAATTTAACTGCCATAATTATAATACCTCCGGAGCAAGTGAAACAATTTTCATGAAGTTTTTATATCGAACTTCTCTTGCAACAGGTCCAAAAATTCTCGTTCCAATTGGCTCTTTTTTAGCGTCAAGGATAACAGCAGCGTTGTCGTCGAATCTGATTAAAGAACCATTTTCTCTTTGAATCTCTTTGTGAGTTCTAACAACAACAGCTTTAACAACTTGACCTTTTTTAACTTTACCAGTTGGAATCGCTTTTTTAACTGAAGCAACAATAACATCACCAACAGATGCATATCTTCTTTTAGACCCACCAAGTACTTTGATACACATGATCTCTTTAGCACCAGTGTTGTCAGCTACGTTTAATCGTGTAAAACTTTGAATCATTATTTAACTCCTGTAGCTACAATTGTCTTTAATCTAAAAGATTTAGTTTTAGAAAGTGGTCTGCACTCAACAGCAATTACAGTGTCACCTTCGTTTAATTCATTTCTTTCGTCGTGAACTAAATATTTTTTAAATCTCTTAACAGTCTTGTGGTATTTTGGGTGTAAAACTTGTCGTGTAACTAATACAGACGCTGTTTTATCTCCAGATTTTCTTACCACTACACCTTGAATCTCTCTTTTATGCGTATTCATACCATAGATCCTTAGTTAGCTTTTACTGCAGTAATAGCTGTTTGAATTCGAGCGATATCTTTTTTCGCTACTTTTAATTCAGATGTATTCGTTAACTGCATAGTTTTTAGCTTCGCTTTTAATTCAAAAAGCAGCACCTTTTTCTCTTTTAACAACTCGTTTAACTCTTGTAAACTTTTATCTTTAATATCAATATATTTCATTTTCACTATCTTTTGTTACAATTTTAGTTTTAAATGGAAGTTTGTGCATCGCTAAAGTTAAAGCATCTCTTGATAACTCTTCACCAACACCAGCGATTTCAAAACAAACTCGACCTGGCTTGATATTCATAACCCATTTGTCAATAGCACCTTTACCTTTACCCATTCTTGTTTCAAGAGGTTTAGCAGTAAGTGGTTTGTCAGGGAATACCATAATCCAAACTTTCGCTTGTCTTTTTACCTTTCTTGTCATTGCAATTCTGGCTGCTTCGATTTGTCTTGAGTCAATTCGTCCATGCTCAACTGCTTTGATACCAAAATCACCGTAAGCTAAAGAGTTACCGCTTGTAGCATAACCTCTATTTCTACCTTTTTGGTACTTTCTGTATTTCATTCTTTTAGGCATTAACATGATTATTTACCTCTTTTCTTTGTAGGTCTTCTTTTTGGTTTTGCAGTTTCAGCTTTTTCAGCAGGGATACCTTTTGCAAGTACTTCACCTTTGAAAATCCAAACTTTAATACCAATACAACCATATGTAGTATGCGCTTCAGCAAAACCATAATCGATTCTTGCTCTTAAAGTATGTAAAGGAACTCTACCTTCTAAGTACCACTCAGTTCTCGCCATTTCAGCTCCACCAAGTCGTCCAGATACAGAAACTTTAATACCTTTTGCTCCAGATTTAAGAGCGTTTTGCATAACTCGTTTCATTGCTCGTCTGAATGCAACCCGTCTTTCAAGTTGTTGAGCAACGTTTTCTGCAGATAATTGACCAGAAAGTTGTGGCTTTCTCTCTTCTTTGATGTTAACAGCAACTTCTTTACCAACTAAGTTAGTTAAGTTGTTTTTTAACTTCTCAACGTCTGCACCTTTTTTACCAATGATGATACCAGGTCTAGCAGCAACGATAGTGATTCTAACTTTTTTAGCAGTTCTCTCAACGATAGTTTGAGCAATTCCTGCATAGTAAAGCTCTTTTTTAATGAACTTTCTAATTTTGTCATCTTCTGCAACGTTTGCTGGCATCTTGTTGAATGAAGGAAACCATCGTGATTCCCAGTTTCTATTGATACCTAATCTTAAACCTATTGGATTAACTTTTTGACCCATTACTTGTCTCCTTTTTCAGCAGCAGCTACTTCAATCATAATGTGTGCAGTTGGTTTGTGTTTCGGAGAAGCACTTCCTCTTGCTCTTGGAGTAAATCTTTTAAGAACTGGTCCTTTATCTACTCTTGCACTTGTAATTACAGCTTCTTCTGGTTCTAAACCAGCATTTGCTACAGCTGAAGCGATTACTTTTGAAATAATTCCAGCCGCTTTATTTGGAGTGAACTCTAAAGATGCGATTGCATATTCAGCATTCATACCTTGTACTTCTCTTGCAATTAATCTTGCTTTAGTTGGAGAAAGTCTGATAAATCTTAATATAGCTTTACCCATCACTACGCCTTTCTTTGCACAGAACCTTTGTGCCCTTTAAATGTTCTTGTTGGTGCGAATTCACCTAATTTGTACCCAACATGATTTTCTGTAATGTTTACAGGAATAAAGTTTCTTCCGTTGTGCACGTTGAAAGTTAAACCGATCATATCTGGTAAAACCATTGATCTTCTTGACCATGTTTTGATTGGTTTTCTGTCATTAGCTTCAACAGCTTTAAGAACTTTTTTCATTAGGTGTTTGTCTACGAATGGACCTTTTTTAATTGATCTTGCCATCTTTTAAACCCTTACTTCTTTCTTCTTGAGATGATTAATTTATCACTAGCTTTTTTCTTTCTAGTTTTATAACCTTTAGTTGGCATACCCCATGGTGTAACAGGATGTCGACCTGAATTCGTTTTACCTTCACCACCACCGTGTGGGTGATCGATAGGGTTCATCGCAGAACCTCGAGTTTGAGGTCTGATACCCATGTGTCTTGTTCTACCAGCTTTACCAATTACCATGTTTGTGAAATCTTCATTTCCTACAACACCAATAGTTGCCATACAAACACCAAGAATTTTTCTCATTTCACCTGAAGGAAGTCTCATAATTACATATTTGTCTTCTCTTCCCATGATTTGAGCGTAAGCACCAGCAGATCTTGCCATTTGAGCACCTTTACCTGGTTTAAGTTCAATGTTGTGAACCATAGTACCAACAGGAATACTCATAAGTCTCATTGCGTTACCTGGTAAAATATCTAAACCAGACTCAGCCGCTTGAACTTTATCACCAACTTTTAATCCAGATGGTTGGATGATATATCGTTTATCACCATCTAAATAAGTAACTAAACAAATTCTACAGTTTCTGTATGGGTCGTACTCAATAGTTGATACAGTTCCCTCAATACCAAATTTGTTTCTTTTAAAATCAATGATTCTATATAATTTTTTAGCACCTGCTTCTTTGTGTCTAGAAGTAATTCTACCGTTATTATTTCTACCCGCTTTTGCTTTAACTCTTACAAGTAAGCTTCTTACTGTTGGTTTAGAAGTAATATCAGAAGTATCCATAACAGACATGAATCTTCTAGCAGGAGTTATTGGTCTAAATTTTTTAATTGCCATCTTCTATACTCCTTAAGCTGAAAGGTTCGCTATTTCAGCGCCCTCTGGTAATGTTACATAAAACTTTTTAAAGTCAGGTCGTTTACCTGGTCGTCCTCTGAATCGTTTAACTTTACCATTTTGTCTTAATGAGTTAACTTTTGAAGGTGTAACCCCAAAATACTCTTTAAACACTTCTTTCAAACTGTTTTTAGTCATTTTTGGACTCGTTTGAACCACGATAACTCCATTTTCTTGAAGTTCGATTGTTTTCTCTGTATATAATATTGCTTTAATATCTGTAATATCAGCCATTTTTACGCCTCTTTTGTTAATGCATCAAGTACTGATTTTTCAATAAGTACTGAATGATATGCAGAAATTAAGTAAGCATTTACTTCTTGTTTTTCTATCATATAACAATTTTTTACATTTCTAAACGCAAGGTAAGTTTTCTCATCAATTGTGTCAACAACAATTAATGTGTCTCTCTTGTCGATTGATTTTAAAATTGCAACTGCATCTTTAGTTTTTCCAGATTCAATTTTGATTGAATCAACTACGAAAAGTGAACCATTGTTTGCTTGAGCATTTAATGCATAAGATAATGCTAACGCTTTTTGCTTTTTGTTTACTTTTTGGTTGTAGTTTCTTTTTGTAGGTCCAAATACTTGACCCCCACCAACGAATAGTGGTGATCTTTTAGAACCCCATCTTGCTCCACCTGAACCTTTTTGTGCTTTTGGTTTTCTACCACCACCGCTAACTTCACTTCTGTTTTTAACTCTAGCAGTGTTAGCTCTTAATGCAGAAAGGTAAGATTTAACATATAAATATAAGTTGTGAGAGTTGATCTCTTCATAACTTGCTGGTAAATCTAATTCACCATTGCTTTCAAATTTTTCGTTTAAAATTACTGCTTTACTCATTTAGCAACCTTTACTTTTCCTAATGCACCGTTTGGTCCAGCGATTGAACCTTTTACAACTAAAATTCCAGTCTCAGCGTCAAATGAAACAACTTCATTTTTAACTGTTACGTTAGTATTTCCGTATTGACCTGGCATCTTTTTCCCTGGCATAACTCGACCTGGCCATTCGCAGTTACCGATAGAACCTACTCTTCTACCCATTCTGTGACCATGTGATGCTCTACCACCAGCGAAGTTCCATCTTTTAACTCCACCTTGGAAACCTCTACCTTTAGTTTTAAACGTAGATTTTAATACTTTAGCTTCCGCTAAACCAGCTACATCTAAGTCTCCAGCTTCAGAGTTTGCTACTGCGATAGTTGCAAATCTATTAAACTCTTTACTTAAATTAAACTTTTTTTGTTGACCTTCAATTGTTTTATTGAATTTCTTTCCATTGCTATAAGCAACGAAAGCTTTACCGTTTTCAGCGATCTCACATACTTTTGTATCAAGAACTTTTAAAAGTGTAACAGGAACACTTGGAACTGAAACAGTTCTGCTCATACCGATTTTTTCAACTATGAATTCCATCTATATTACCTTTCTTCTTATTCTTGACCCATTGATCTAACTTCTACGTCTACTTCTGGAGCTAAGTCTAACTTCATTAATGAGTCAACTGTCTCAGGAGTTGCAGAAATAATATCAATCATTCTGTTGTGAACTCTGATTTCGAATTGTTCTCGAGAATCTTTGTTTACGTGAGGACCTTTAATAACCGTATATCTTCTGATTTTTGTTGGTAAAGGGATTGGCCCTCTCAACTCAGCACCGGTTCTTTTAACAGCTTCAACAATTGAAGCAACACTTCTGTCTAAAACTCTGTGATCATAAGCTTTAAGCTTTAATCTAATTTTTTCCATTTTTTTCCTTTAAAGAACTCGTTAAATGTACGTGTTTACGCACTCTAACCATTTTTATGGTCGCGGATTATAACCTTTTTTGTATTAAATGTCAAGAGTTATGGGGTTTTGCTCTAAAATTTATATATTTTTCTTCCTTTTAAAAAGGAAAACTATATCTATTTTTGACTACTATTAAGTTCATGTTAAGGTAGAAAGCAAAAGTTCATTTATTCAATTAAGATTAAAACGCTACAATTTCACCTTTTAATTTTCAAGCAAAGGAAACTTTTTGATAGAGTACACGCACAAAGCCAATGAAGAGAACGATTACATAACTTATAACCACTTTTTAATCGATGATGGATTGGTTCCAATTTTATATGATGACTACTATATGTATAACACTGATAAATCAGATAAAAAAGAGATTGCACAAAAACTGTATGATGATAACTTTGTAAATAAATATGACCCCGTAGAGCACAAACAGATATTTGACCTATATATCAACAACGAAAGCTTTATGAACAAAGCGAAATTTATTTACTCTGTTGTAGATGTTGAACGATACAAAACATTTGTTGAACAAAATCCAAGCATAGAAGAACCCAACAAATATACCTTAACCTACAGTGTTACAGACTCTAAAGGGGTTAAAGTTACGATGTATCATATAAGTATTACTGATATTGCTTTTGTTTTTTAATAAAAAGAAGCCTATAATACTTTATATACAATTCCACACAAAGGCTTCCTATGGCAACCATTAAAGAAGAGTTAACCGAAGTAATCAGCCAGACCATGATTCCTGAAGTAGAGAGTTACATCGAAGAGTTGCATGAACTTCTGCAAGAGGGCAAAGCCACGGATGATGACATGAGTGCCATTAAAGAGATGGAGTCTTTTTTAGTCGAACTTGAAAATATTCTCTTAGCCATTAAAGAGGACAAAATCAGTGATGAACAAGCACAAGAAGTGCACGAAAACATCATGCAACTTCTACAAGAGAGCGAAAAGGCTCAAGTGTAATCTTATATCACCCCAAGAAGTCTGAAGGCTTCCATGGTGATTTGCTTACGCAGTTTCAATTCACTTTGTTTTCGAATATCCATATTGGTTGCAAAGAACCAAACATCCTTTGATGTTTTTAAATACCCCACAAACCATCCATATGAACCCTCTGATGTAGCCCAACCTGTTTTGGCATATAATTGATAGTTTTCACTCTCTTCATTGAGCATGATAGTTTTCACTGTCAGTATATCTTGCTTATTAAATGGCAGATTCTCTTCATACAATTTTTTTAAAAACGCTACTTGTTCAAACGCCGTGATTCGCAATGTGCCATCAAGCCAAAATGTTTTGACATTTTCTCCTGTTTGTTCATTGCCATAGTGCAGTTGATGTAAATAGTTTTCATACTTCTGTTTAGAGATGTTTTCAGTAAATTGTTGATAACACCAAACACACGAAACTGAAAATGCACTTTTAAGCGTTTGGTTTTGATTCCATACTGTCATTGAGCGTTTTTTACCATCCCAAATGATAGGACTCTTTTCATCTTTGATGATGCCTTCATTCAAAGCAATGAGAGTATGCGGTATTTTAAAAGTCGATGCAGCCAACATCGGTTGGTATGCTCTTATATTATTATGAATGTATTGTTTCCCTGAATTGTGTGATTCAATGACAATCGTTCCTTTGACATCGTGCAATTCAAACAACTCTTTGAGAGCAAAGTCATTGGCACTTAAACACATAGGGAACAAAAAAAGAAGTCGTAACCAGTGTCGCATCATATATCCTTTAAACAAAGATTATAATGCAACAAAGGTAATGAAGACGTAAAATTATTGAAAGAATCCAGAAAATGCCATGATATCATCACTGTCACCATTGGCTTGCTCTTTGGTAATCAAATTGGCAATGATTTCGCCAATAGCAGGGGCAAAAGTGATACCCAACCACCCTAAGCCATTGGCGTATATAAGATTTCTATATTTTTCATCTCGTCCTAAAAGAGGCATATCATTAGGAGTTAAAGGTCTAAAGCCACACCACTCTACTGGGTTTTTCATCTCAAAAGGAAGTGTGTATCGTTTGAAATTCTCTTTGATACTGTTGATCTGTTTTTGAACCACTTCTTTGTTGTTTGAACCTATTTCAAGTTTAGAAGTGATACGTACATCATTTCGTCTTGGCGTCATGGCTATAAACATATCTGCAAACAGCAGTGAGGTTTTTGGTTTCAATATTTCGGGCATTTCAAATGTAATACTGTAACCTTTTGCAGGAGTGAGCATCAACTCTTTTCGTGCTAACTTGATTTGATACCCCGTTGAGAGTATCACAGTATTTGCTTCATAAAGCTGCTCTTTGGATTTAACATATCGTATGTCACCATTTTCAAAAATCAAATCCTCAATTTTCTCATTGAGTATAAAGTGCACCCCTGATTTTTCTAAAAAAGCTTTCATTTCAAGCATAACACATCTGGGATCAATGTGTGCATTTTTCTTTAAAAGCACCGAACCTTGAATCCTATCATTCGCACACGGCAAATAGTGTTTGGTTTGTGCCACATCTAAAATCTCAAAACGCTCTTCATTTTGACTTTTTTTGACTTTTTGTTTGAAAGTCTCTTCTTGTGTATAGACCATCAAAAGACCTTTTTTTTGAAGGTCCAAATCCATACCATCTTCTGTTTGCATTTGCGTATACAAATCCAAAGCAAGTTGCCCATACTTTTCAAACAGAGCCATGCTTTTTTTCATTCTTTCTTCACTCGCACTCTGTACAAACTTTAAAAGCCATCGATAGATTTTCAAATCCAAAGTGGGATGAAAGGTTAAAGGAGATTCTCCTTTAAGCATGAGTTTGAGCGTCTCACCCACTACACCGGGGTAACTTAAAGGAGATTTGTCAAAGGCAGAGAGCAAACCTGCATTTCCAAAAGAGGTTGAGTTGGTAATATCTCCTTCATCAATAACAGTGACATCACGCCCTTGCTTAACAAGTGCATACGCACACATTAAACCAACGGCACCGCCACCAACTATAATAATATCTCGTTTCATACAGACTCCTTATCAAGTCCAGTTTTCGCAGTATCTCAAAAAAGAGATTTATTTTAAATAAAAAATAAAACTACTTCAGAAACTTAACCCGTAATTGAACGCAACAGATCCAAACTGCCGCTTTGAAAAAAAAGTTCTCCCATACCTGAAGTAAAAAGTAAATATCCAAAGAGTGTATGCTCAATGCAGACCAAAATAAAAGAACGATTTCTCAAATAGGTCTGTGCAAAAAGCAATCCCACAAAAAGAGTCAATGCAAATACAATTATAGAATCAAAAGCACTGTGTGCCCAAGAAAATATCACAGCATTCAGCATGATTTGATTTTGCACGGAAAGTTTCCAGTGATAACGAGAGAAAAAGAATTCTCTATAGAGTAACTCTTGTGGCAGTACGGATATCAATGGATAGAGTAAAAGTAATAAAATAAAAAGTTGCATCTCATTTTTTACCATATGAAAAAAGGCTTCAGGATGATAAAAATAGCTTAAAAAAGTAAATACTGCCCCTAATAGAATAAAACGCAGCAGTGTGAAAATAAACTGATTTTTCTTAAACCCTAAAAATGAAAAGTCATGGTGAGTGGCTTTAAGTACCAACATTGCGTACAATGACATCAGCCAAAGCATTGGCATAAGAAATCCAAGAGGTATCATATGCAATACAAACAGAAGTGGTATTATGGTAAATAGTATTACAAATTCAAACTGTTTAAATTGTGCATTGTGAATCATAACAACTCCTTTTTTTAGAGTTATTTGTATTATAGCATGTTTAGAGTTTTTTAGAAAGTTTTGGTTATTTAAATCTAGATATACTTTATAGTTGAGCTTAAGTAAATTATTTTATTTATTTATAAAAAAATAATTTATTTACAAACTAAATCTAATAACTACACAAAATTGTGACTTTGTTTTTATATACTTTATCTATGCATAATACAATACCATATAATCCAACCATACTAAAATGGGCAAGAGAACGAATAAACTATACAGAGGAAGATATTGCCAAAAAGTTTTCTAAGTCAGTCGAAGATATTCAAAGTTGGGAAAAAGGAGAATCATCTCCTACTTATTTACAGTTAGAAAGATTAGCATATGAAATTTATAAAAAGCCCTTAGCTGTTTTTTTCTTTCCTGCACCTCCGACACATGTAAATATCAATAAATCATTTAGAACAATTGCCGAATATGAATTCCTTGAACTAGAACCAAAATTTAAACTTCTAATAGATAAAGCTTTTTCATATCAACTAAATATTAAGGATTTAACAAATAACATTAACCCTTCAACAGGCTTTATTTTAAATAACTTAAGCTTTAATCACAAAGATAGTACTTTAGATATGGTAGAAAGTCTCAGAAACTTTTTAGATATATCAATTAATGAACAAAAAGACTGGAAAAGCACTACTAAAGCATTAGAATCATGGACAAATAAACTTGAAGAAGTTGGAATATTTGTTTTTAAAGAAGCATTTAAAAATGAAAATTACTCAGGCTTCTGTTTATATGATGATAATATACCAATTATCTATATAAATAACTCTAAATCTAAATCTAGACAAATATTTACATTGTTTCATGAACTAGCTCATTTACTATTTAACACTAGTGGAATTGATAGTAAAAACTATTTCGACTATTTTCAAGGTCCTGAAGAGATAATTGAAAGACATTGTAATCAATTTGCAGGCGAATTTTTAATTCCAACAAGTAGTTTCGAAAAAGATATTCAAAACTTAAAAATAAATGATAATACTTTTAATAATCTCGCTAAAAATTATAGTGTATCAAAAGAAGCTATTTTAAGAAAATATTTAAATCTAAAGCTCGTTTCAACTAAATACTATGAAGAGAAAAGGCAACAATGGAATCACGAATATTTAGAACTTAAAAAAATTAGAAAACAAACTGGTGGACCTAAACCATATCATAAAGCAAATACGTATTTAAGTAATACATATAAAGACTTAGTTATTCAAAATTACTTAAATAATAATCTATCAATAGAGCAAGCATCAAATTTATTTAATATTAAATCTAAATATTTCAAACCGCTTATTCAATACTATTTAGGTAAAGAGATTTAATGATGTTATATATTTTTGACAGTGGTCCATTAATTGACTTATTTAAACATTATAAACCAGAAATATTTCCTACCTTATGGGAAAAGTTCGATAAGTTAATTGAAGAAGATAATCTTATTTCTGTAAAAGAAGTTTATAATGAAATTAGTAATTCAACTGATGCATTAGGAGACTGGTCTAAGAATAATAAACACTTATTCTTTCAACCAGATATAGAGGAATATAATATCATTTTAGAAATTTTTCAAGTCAAACATTTTCAACACATAATTAGAAAACAAGAAATTCTAGAAGGAAAGCCTGTTGCAGACCCATTTGTAATAGCAAAAGCAAAATACCTTAATGCCTGTGTAGTTACAACAGAGAAATATAGTGAAAATGGTGCCAAGGTTCCTAATATTTGTGAACATTTTAATGTTAAATGCATGAACTTAACACATTTTATGAAAGAAGAGAAATGGATATTTTAAATTATACTACATTTATAAAAAATATTTAGGAGCATATTCCTTAAGTCTAGAGAAAATTTCATCAAAATCAACCGGATAAACACGAATATGAGATATCGTACTAATAAAATTAGTATCCCCTTTCCAACGTGGTACCAAATGATAATGCACATGCTGAGCAATCCCAGCTCCTGCAATCTCTCCTAAGTTCATACCTATATTCACACCCTCACACGGCATCACCTCTTTTAAAAGCTTCACACCTTGTTGTACGCGCAAACTCATCTGTTGCCAGACTTGAGCTTCTAACTCCTCTATTTTATCGGTATGAAAATGTGGTACGACCATGATGTGTCCTGGAGAGTATGGGTATTTATTCATCACCACATAACACAACTCGTCAGAGAAAATGACTTGCATTTTTTCATCTTCTAAGTTTTTTGAAATATGGCAAAATACGCACCCTTTGATTTTCTCTTCTGTTACGTATTCAAATCGCCAAGGTGCATAGAGGTGTTCCATTATTTTGTTCCTTGTGAAAAAAATAATGGATAATGAACAGTGAATAATGAATAATGAATAATCTTAAACATTGTTTTCCTTTGCAGTTTTAAGGCTTGTGGTTAATAGTTTTAATAGTTCTATTATATCAGGTTCTATACTTTCAAACATTTTAACTGTGATGTAATCCGAGTCTTTAAGAAGGTTGAGCCAATATTGTGTTTCATTGGCTTCTTTTATAGCTATGTGCAATTTTGAAATAAAATCAGGTTTACTTTGAGCATAGACAGATTCACTAATAAGTGCTCCTACAGCGGTGCCACTACGAAGAATTTGCTTAGAAAGGATAGTCTCTTTTTGTTCATCTTGTAAATAACGAGAGAGTTTTACAATTCGTAAGGCAAAAGCATAACTTTTCACTTCCAGAATATTATCACTGTTCATTATTCACTTTTCCTTATTCATTTAATTTTATATGATGCTTTGCATCATATAAAATTAGGTGCATCATTAGCAAACAAGATTAAATCCCCTATTCGAGTCTTTTCTGCTAACATGGCTTCCATTTTTGCTTTGTCTTTAAGCACAATTACTTTACTGTTGTCAATATTATCGCCCAATATTTTAGCGTTCAAACTTCCCGTGATCATCACCAAATCAAAGTGTTCATTAATGGTTTTGGCTAAAGTGATATTGGCTTCATCGGTTGATTCAACCAAACCTGGCGTCACTATGACTCTTCTGCCTTCATACGTTGAGCAGATATTCACAGCTTCCAGCATCCCGTCAAGGTTTCCATTAAAGCTGTCATCCACAATGACTTTTCCACCCGCTTTAATGAGTTGCAGTCGGTGTTCCACAGGTTCAATCTTATCCAAGGCAATTTTAATCTCATCAATGCTCATACCCAATTCCAGTGCCACTAAAATAACGGCACTTAAGTTTATGGCATTAAAACTACCAAGAAGAGGTGCATGGAAGTGCTCTTGTATACCATTGATCTCTAAATCAAACCAAATACCATCTAAGTTGGACATGGTGATGTTCAGATTTTTTGGAAACTTCTCAATGGTATCATACTTTAAAATAGGCACCGTTTCATGCACAAACCCTTTAACCATTCGTGGGGTTTTAAGGATTTCCATTTTCGTATGAATAATATTATCCAAGGTTTTAAAGTACTCAATATGTTGTTCACCTACTGAACCAATCACTGGGTATTGAGGTTCTAGGAACATCGTAATCTCTTCAATATCCCCTTGCTCTCTGGCACCCGCTTCTGCAATATATATTTGCGTATCATCGGGCAAGTGATTGTTCACATCTAACACAATCCCACCAATCGTATTCACGCTACGTGGGGTTTTATAGGTCTTGTACTTTTTACTTAATACTTGATGCATGTAGTTTTTAATCGATGTTTTACCAAATGAAGCGGTAATTGCAATAATCTTTAGATTAGGAATGAGTTTGAGTTTTTGTTTTGCTTTGTGTTTAAAACTGATAAAAAAGATTTTTTCTAAAAAGTGTGAGACAACATAAGCAATCGCTAAAGGAATAAGTACGGTTACACCTTCACATGAAGTTGCATACATGCACAACAGATTTATGGCAAACGTTGTAAACAACAAAATCGCTAAGAAGCGTTTAACACGTGAAGTTAATACCAATGGTCGGTCAAGCTTTCTGTTCCATAAGAAAAAGGCAGTTAAATAAAGCACATAAAAGAAGATGGCAAAGTACAATGGCTCCAATAAATAGTACATAAAAATAGGCACTACAAAATAGTTGATGTGCCAGTAATATTTATGGTGTTTTAAAATCACCCGTTCAATTTTATAGTTGTACCATTGTAAGTTGGTAATCAAGTACCACCCTAAACATAGTATCAATACAATGTGTGTAAATATATTAAAGTATTCCATTTTCCAGTCTCTTTGCGATGTCGTTGTTGTATTTTAAAAAAAAATAGTGGTCACCATTATAAGATACCATCTCAGAATTTTTAATTAAGCTGTGGATTTTTTCTCCACTTTGTAAAGAAGTAGCGGTGTCTGTTTCACCCCAAAAGATAAATGTTTTTCCACGGTATGCTTGAAAAATCGCAGTGAAATCTTCATCCACCACATTTTTAAAGGTTTCATACATGTTTTGGCTCATTTGGTTGACATCACTGCTTCTAAAGGCTTTGGTGATTTTTCCCAAACCAAAAAGGTTTAAAAACTTCGCCAGTTTGATTTTGACACGCACTTTAAAAGGTTTTGGTTCAATGATACCTGCTGTGCTTAAAAGTATTAAGTTTTTAGGTTCTAAAAGTGTGGCCACTTTTCCACCAAAAGAGTGACCTGCAATGGTAAGCTCACTGCAAGTTTCATATCCCAACTGTTGTAAAAAAAGTTGCATGATTGTGGCATACTCTTGTGTGGTAAGCACCATCTCATTGCTGCTTTTTCCAAAACCGGGCATGTCCACATAGATGTGTTTAAACTCTGACAGAGTGTTGGCAAACCCTTGTTTCATAATCTCTTTGTTACTTCCCCAACCATGTAAAAAGACAATCGTTTTAGATGCTGCTGGATTGACTAAGTCATAGGCAATATCAAAAGAGTGATGAGCATACGTTACTTGCTTAAGAGCCAACTACTTACCCTTGCTTGCTTGGATTTTATTCACATACTCATAGTTAATCGTAATGGCTTTTTTCTTGGGTAAGTTTTGTGCCAATGAAGTAAAGAGTGTATTAAAGTCTTCAAACAGATAGTTTGCCATGCTTCCAGGAATAGAGTTGATCTCATTAATATAGACTTCCCCATCCACAACGAAGAAATCACAACGAATCAAAGAACCAATAAACAGAGTGTTATAAAGCTTTTTAAATGCCTCTTTGATTTTTTCTTTAAGTGTTTCGTCTATGTCTGCTTCTAAGGCTTTACTGGTTCGAGAGAAATCTAGATATTTTTTATCAAAGTCTAAGAACTCTGCTTTTTGCGGCTCTTCAATGATTGAGAAGTTAAACTCTCCATTAATCACACATCCTGCAAGGTTATACTCTTTGATGTTTGCTATAAATGGTTCAATGATAATGGCATCATCAAACTCAAATGCCACATCCAGTGCATAATCTAACTCTTCTTGCGACTTTACAATGGAAACCCCGATTGAACTTCCTAAACGAACGGGTTTTACAATCACAGGGAAACTGTCCACTTTGATTTCATCGTTTTTGGTATAAAATGCGTAATCAATCGTTTTTACATCCACACTTTGTGCATACCCTTTGGTTAAGAACTTGTGTGAACTCACAGAACACGCTTCTACTCTTGGGCCAATGAAAGGAATACCATAGAATTCAAACAGTGATGCTAACACACCATCTTCACCATCACCACCATGAGTAAGGTTCAATACCACATCATATGCAATCTCTTTTTGTCCAAACATGCTCTTTTTAGCAAAACCACCTTTTTGTAAAGTTACTTTATCGCACTTTTTATACTCACCTGAGCTGAAGAGTTTTGACTTTATGGTTGATGAAGGAATCTCATAAAGCTCTCGGTGTTGGTCACAAAATATATACACCAACTCATGCTTTAATACGTCCTTCATTGCAATAGATGAGACAATTGATATCTCATGTTCATAACTTGAACAACCAAAAAAGATTGCTATTTTCATTCTATAAAGTCTCCTATAATTATTTTTGTAGTTTTTTTAATGCCTCTTTGACAAGGCCACTTGTGTCTGTTGCAGTACATGAAGTAAGTACTTTTGCAACCAATTCTTTTTTAAATCCTAAAGATTCTAACGCTAAAGCAGCTTCAAGAGTATTGCTATTTGAACTGCCATTTTCATCTGTGCCATCAATAATGAAACCACTGAGTTCAACCAAAATTCGACTCGCTTGCTTCGGACCAATCCCAGGAACTCGCTTGAGCATTGTCACATCATTAGCTGATACAATTTGAGCAAAAGTCGAAGGGGTAAAAGTAGAACAAATTGCCAATGCGACTTTTGGTCCTACCCCATTAATTTTTATGACTGTATCAAACAGTTTTTTTTCATTCAAATCATAAAAACCATATAGCGTTTGAGAATCCTCTTTTATAATATGAGTGGTATACAGTTTAATATTATTTTTTGTAATCTGTGCACTGCAATTTAAGGAGACAAAAACCTCATAAATCAATCCGTTCACATTGAGGTGTACACCTGTAGGCTCCTTCTTTTCAATCGTTCCTTCTATTCCAACAATCATTTATTTAAATCTCTTTTACAATTTTGTTATTTTAACTTACTTTAAATAGTTTTCATTATATAATAAACCAACTTAAATAATAAGGGCACGAAATGTTCAACTTTCTGAAAAAGAAGATCAGTAACAAAATTATTTTTTCTTTATTGGTTCTCATGACCATCAACAGTTTAGCTGTTGTTTACTTTACAACAAAAACCGTACATGATGACTCCATAGTAAGTACCAAAGAGAGTTTAGAGATGCTCAATACTGCAATGTTCCAAAGTCTTAGAAACGCAATGAACACGGGTGACCCAGCTGCGATTAAAAAAGCTGAAGAGGAAGCTCAATCGATTAAGGGCGTAAAACGTTTGATTGTAGCAAAGAGTCAACCTCTTATTGATATGTACTCTGCAGGCGAAGCCATGACCGATGACAAAGAGGTTTTAAACTCTTTTAATACCAAAAAATCCCAAGTGCTTGAATTCTCAGATAACACTGGACACAACCTTCGAATGATCAAACCAATGGTGGCAACCCAAGAGTGTTTAATGTGTCATGCCAACCAAGGTATTGGTGATGTTATTGGAGTCATGGACTTGACATTCTCTTTAGATGAATCTGATGACCAACTTCATGAACTGACCATTTATATTCTCTCTATCTCAACGATACTTGGATGGATTACTATTATTCTTATTTTAGTTGTCGTCAAAAAAGCAACCAATCCAATTAATGGATTAAAAGAAGGATTTCAAAATCTTATCACTTCAAATGATGCCAATATCAAACTGGACATCACAACTGAAGATGAGATTGGAGATGTGGCCCAACTGTTTAACCAATATATGGATAAAGTGAGAGAAGGTCTTAAACAAGATGAAAAAGTCATTGAAGAAGCCAATGATGTTTTAGAAAAAACAGGAAATGGTTTCTTTGTCTATAAAGTAAGCTCAACAGCAAGCAATCCATTTGTGGAAGACTTGAAAAATAAACTCAACCATATGATTGCCAATACGAAAAACACCTTGGATAAAATCAATGAAACGCTACGACAATACTCTGAATCACACTTTGATACACGTATCAATGACCAAGGTCTTTATGGGGACTTAGGTTCCGTTGCTTCGGGTATCAAACTCGTAGGGAACAATACTTCTGAAATTTTAGCAATGATTATGAACACAGGTGATTCACTTAAAGAAAATACAGAAGTGCTCTCAACTGCTTCAGCTGACTTATCAAAGTCATCCAATAAACAAGCGGCTTCCTTAGAAGAGACTGCTGCAGCATTGGAGCAAATTACTTCAAACATTCAAGGAAACACGGAAGCCTCAACCAGAATGGCACAATTAGCACAAAACGTGACTTCTTCAGCGAAAAGCGGATTAACGCTTGCCAATGAAACAGCACAATCAATGGAAGAGATTAATACACAAGTAAGTTCTATTAATGAAGCGATTGAAGTAATTGACCAAATTGCGTTTCAAACCAATATCCTCTCACTCAATGCTGCAGTGGAAGCAGCAACAGCAGGTGAAGCAGGAAAAGGCTTTGCTGTCGTTGCACAAGAGGTAAGAAACCTTGCTTCACGAAGTGCTGAAGCTGCTAAAGAGATTAAAGCAATTGTTGAAAATGCAAGTTCAAAAGCACAAGCAGGTAAAGAGATCTCAGCAAAAATGATTCACGGATATGATGAACTCAATGCAAATATTAACAATACCATTGAAATGATTGAGCAAGTAGCCACTGCAAGTAAAGAACAAGAGCGTGGAATTGTACAAATCAATGATGCAGTTAATGCTTTAGATAAAGCCACACAAGAGAATGCAACTGTTGCAGACAAAATTTCTAATATGTCTGAACAAATTGCTGAAATGTCAAACTCTTTAGTAACTGCTGCATCACGTGCAAGTTTCTTAGAAGAAGCACGAGAGCAAGTATGTGATATTGATTTGGTCTATGATACAGCGAAACTCAAAGTCGACATTTTAAAACTCAAAGAGAGTATTTACAGTCAGTTTGGTACGTTTGAGAAATTTGCAGTTGCTAAAAACAGTGCCTTAGAGGGTTGGATTGCGGAATATACACATTCACATGATGACTACAACTCAAAAACGATTGAAGAGCTGAAAGAACTTAATTCGGAATTAACCAAAAAACTTCAAGAACTGGTCAATGCCAACAGCGAAAAAGAGTCTAATGAGAAATTAAATGAAAAAGCAAAAGCGGTTGAAATCTTATCGTTACAAATCTTTGGATTACTCAATAAAGTAAAAGCAGAAACCTGTTCTGATGAAAGCTTTTCAGCTCCCATAAAACAAGAAGATATTGAAGAAAGCGAAGAGGCAGAAGAGGAGTAAAACTCCTCTTCTGCCTTTGCTTATTTATTATTCATTGAAGCAATCAATGCTTCAAGCTCCTCATCGGTTACTAAATCAGATGTATTATCACCCACAATATGTTTTGCACTTGGAGCAATCTCTTCATCATCTACAATATGCAGAGTTTGATTCATCAATTTAGAAATTGAACGCATATTATTAATCACTCGCTCAATTTTTTGTCGGTGAATATCTTGATACTGCATGGTTGACATGATATCCATGACAATAGCATCGATCTTTTCCAGATGTGCTTCCAAATCATCTTGTGAATTTTTAAGTGTTTCAGTCACACAAAGAATTGATTCTAACTTATCAAATATCTCCGTCGCTTTGACTTCAGACTCTTTGGTCACGCTGCCAAGTTGTTCTGCCATATCTCGGTGGTGTTCATCCTGAGTTGCAGAAGTTGAATCTTCTACTACATCTTCAATACCATTTTCCATCATTGCATCTAATTCTTCTTGAGTCATACCCCATCCTAAAAAAATAATGCACTAAGTTTAGCTTAACTTCTCTTAATAAAATAATTACAAGAGGCATTTATTGGTGGATTAACTCGCTGATCACTTCTGTAGCGTATGAACCCTTTGGCAGGTAAAAAGAGAGTTCCATCCAGTTTTTTTCCTCTTTATAATTGCTTTCAATCTCTTCAGGAAAAATCCAAGCAAAACGTCTGGCACCATCTTCTGGAATTTTAATATCAAACTCTTTTTCCACTTCATACGCTTCGTTTTCACTGGTTTTTACTTTTTTACCCGCAAGTATTCCTGTAGGGACTCTATCACGTGCAAAGAACTTCTCACTTTCACTCTCTAAATCTTCCACATGAAAAATACGTCCATATGGGTAGTGACTCATTAAATCCCCTTGGATGAGTTTAAAAGGGTGTTGTTGTTTTTTCATCTGCTTGACCATCTCTAAAGGAAGTCCCAGTTTTTCACAAATCTCTTTGGGTTCAAAAGCGTCTACCAGTTTTGAGATTTCAATACGCTTAGATAACCAAGTATTAAACAAATAACTTTGATACGCATTGATATACATCTGTTTGAGTTTTCTGTTTTTCTCTTTGAGTTCTCCTTTGATGATGGCTTCTCCTTTTTGATAGTTGTTCCCTTCAACACCAAAACGTTGGAAACCAAAATAGTTTGGAATCCCAAAACTGACAATGTTTTGCAACACTTGTTCAATCTTTCTGGCATCAACCAAGTTGACTCTTTTTAGACGAATGAAAAACTTGTTCCCTTTTAAATGCCCTATTCGTATTTTATTGTTATGATAGGTTGTTTCAAGGATTTTAATGTTTTCATGGTTAAACTTTTCGAGGTTGGCTTCACATGACTTTGGCAAAGAAAAGTACTGAATTGTCATGGCATTTTTATCTTTTAACCCCGCATAACCAATATCTCGTGCTTTGCATCCGAGTTGTTCTGAGAAGATTTGTTGGGCATCCCACGTGGTTAAATCTTTTTTCCGAAACTTAATAATGAGATGTTCACCTTCATTACTGAACTCATACAGTGGTACTTCTGTAACCACGAAATCATCTTTGCTTTGTTTAAAAACCACCTCAATTTTAGAGTGGTTTAAATAGTACTGTTTATTCAAAATGGTGTCCCTTACATTTACATTCGTAACTGCCTTTAACAGCTTTGGCTACGATGGTTAATTTAATATTGTGTTTGTGTGCAATCTTTTCAATCTTTTTTTGATACTGAGGTGCAAAAGAAAAAAGCAGTTCATACTCTTCTCCTGAACATCCTATTTCATTAGGAATGGAACTGAAAAATTCAAAACCCAGTGTGTTGGCTTTTGAAAGGCGTTCTAATTCAAAAAAAAGACCATCAGAGATATCCATACCTGCACTGACATAGGAAGCTATTTCATAAAAAAACTTTGCATTGAGCTTGGGTTTGATGAACTTTGATTTTTTGGGAATCTTTTCACCTTTAAGCAACGCATTCAGATGCTTTAAAGACTGACCTAATTCACCCGTATAACAAAGCAAATCACCCTTTTTCATACCACTTCTTAAAACGGGTCGTTTGCTTTTTGAAATAATAGTGACTGAAATATCAAGTTTCTCATTACAAATGGTATCCCCTCCAATGATCTCTATACCAAATTTTTGCGCTGTTTTTTTAAAGCCAAGGGCCAATTCATCAAGCTCTTTATGCGTGTATGATTTGGGTATGGCTACGGTTAAAAGTGCATACTTTGGTTTTGCATTCATCGCAATGGCATCAGAGATATTGACTAACATTGCTTTTTGAGCAATCTCTTTGAGACTCATCCATTCACGTTTAAAGTGCACGTTTTCAAAAAATGCATCAGCACTATAGACATACGAACCGACAATCGCACCATCATCACCAATAAATTTTGAGTGTGAAAATTGTTTTATAAAATAGTCCTCTTTATTCATAAGCCCATTATACCCAATATAACCAAAGGGCACCTCTAAAAATTAATATGTTATACTGTGAGTTCATCACTTTTTGCTGATTTTTTGCTTAAGCTTTTCATTTAGGATAATTTTTATCCTATTTAATTTAAAAAAGTTAGTGTATAATGTGATAATTTAAAAATTCAGGAGATAAAACATGCCAAAGATTAATAAATACGTAGATATAGATACGGTTGAGAGAGAAGCAAAAAAAGATTATATTGACAGACACTCACCATTCATTCACTGTGAAGATAACGCAACAAAAGGTGAACCTTTTGCAGTTACAGTAAAAATGGGAAATGAGTACTCTCATCCAGATGATTTCGATCACTATATTTCAAGTATTTCACTTTTTAATGGGGAGACACTATTAGCTAAAGCAGAGTTTATGGCAGGTGCTTTAGGGAACGAAAAAGGACATCAAACTGTTACTTTTAACGTTGTACCAACAGGAAAATTAAATCTTGTTGCTCACGCATACTGTACCAAGCACGGGGTTTGGGAATCAGACCCTGTGGCTGTCGCAGTTAACTAAAACAAAGCCCTTCTTAGGGCTTTGAAGTTCAAAAAAATTTCAAATAAACAACAATTTGTCTGACATTCACTGTTCCTATCATCACTTAAATAATTTAATATCCAACACAACTTAGACATAGATTTAGTTATTCCAACGTTTAAATATTTGTATAAAATAAAGATAAAAAAAGGCAAGAGAAAACTCTTGCCTTTTTATGTTGTATGTTTTGTATTTATTTAATAAATGAACAACAGTAATCAACAATCGCGATAATTTTAATATCAAACTTTGAGTTTGCAGGTACTTCAAAGACTCCCGGTGCCGTAATTTTCTTCCAATCTTCTGCAGGAAGTCGGTATTCTAATTCACCTGAGTTAATCTCCATAATCTCTTTATGAACGGTATTAAATTGATACTCACCCGGTAACATAATCCCCAGTGTTTTTCTACTCCCATCTTCAAACTCTAAACTTCGACTGGTAACTCTTCCTTCATAAAAGATATTAGCACTTTTGTTAATTGAAACATTTTTAAAATCTGGCATTTACACCCCTTAATATATATCTGTATTTTGTAGAATGATAGCATAACAATAATTATGAAACAGCTATAATTTTGTTAATTATTTAAAAAATAAACCGAATTTATCTTGATGAAGCAAATAAGTAGCATTAATTTGTTATAATCCCCAAAATATAAGGAGACCCATGTCTATACCTGTACAAGAAAAACTTTTAAATCTTTTACACAATGAAGTTTTACCTGATATTGAAGAGTATTTAGATGAACTCTTTGAAATCGTCGCTTCTAAAAAAGATGACCCAGAACTTAAAGAAGAGATCAAAGCCATGCAAGAGATGAAACAAGAGTTTCAAGAGCTCGTTGATGAGTTACAAGCGGGTGAAATAGAAGATGAAGAAGCTCAAGAAATCATCGATGAAATCATCGATATGAAGAGTTTAAAAGAGTAGATGCAAGGATATATTATTGATGTCAAGAATGTCCGTGATGATGACTTGATTGTTACGATTCTTGAAGAAAATAATCTCTTTACTGCGTATCGATTTTATGGTGCTCGACACTCTACTATCAATGTAGGATATAAAATCGATTTTGAACTTGAAAGCAATTTAAAAAGTTCCATTCCACGCCTTAAAGATGTCATACAGTTGGGATTTGAATGGATTTTAGATCGAGAAAAACTCTACTGTTGGCAACGCTATATTAAACTTTTTTATCCTCATCTAAAAGAGGTAGAAGAGTTGGAGTCTTTTTACTTTCAAAGTCTGGATGATACCGTTCATAAAATGATAAAACAAAATCCCAAACGTGCCATTATAGAGAGTTACATACAACTTCTCGAACATGAAGGTCGTTTGCACAAAGAGTATGAATGTCTTTTATGTGAACAAAAAATTCACAATAAAATAAGCTTAGTGCGAAGTTTTCTTCCCACACATGCCAAATGTTCTTACAGTAAAACGTTTGAGTTTAATCAAATTAAAGAGCTGTTTGATGAAGCATCTCTTCTAAAGTTTGAAGATGAAGAGGTGGAGTATTTATGGAACATATTATTGCAAGGATTATAAGATTGAAAAAGGAGTATAATGTTTGAAATGTTGGTTGCACTGAATGTGTGCAACAAAGAGCTGTATGAACAATACACAAAAGAGATATCAAGCCTGCTTCAAGAGCACCAAGGCAGTTTCTCTTATGATGTTTGGGTTGAAAAAGACGAACTTGAAAACCAATCAGCTCATAAAAATATCAATCGGATTTTTACACTGCGTTTTGAAACAAAAAAGTTAAAAGAGGCATTTTTTAACCATCCAAACTATACGTCAATCAAAGCTCGATATTTTGATAAAGCTGTTAATTCAAGCTACATTATCTCAACGTATCACATATAATGTCAAGACAAGGCCTCTCTTGTCTTGACTACTCCTCGACCAAATGCTCTTTGAGTTTTTTCACATCAAGCAGTGACAAAAGCTTGTTATACGAGACATTCTCTAAAGGTGTAACAATACTTGTAATAAGTGTACAATTTCCTAAAATTTTATTGTCAATCGTTTTAATACGGCTTTGATTCACTTCAGGAATGTCTCCTAAAGAATTAACTAAAATACCAATATAACTCTCATCATTATCATAATCTTTAATAATGACAATCTCTTCATAGTCTTGTTTGGGTTGTTCATCAATATAATTTCGAATATCAATAACAGCAACGGCTTTATTGTTATAGATCACCGTTCCTTTAAAGTGGTGCGTGTTGTCCATTGTTAGTGTAATATCCAATTTGTCCACACTCACCGCTTCAATGACGTCTTCAATATACACACCCAACCATTTCCCACCAATAAAAAATGTGGCTAACTCTGCAGTGTTATCATTGTTTAAAGCTGGAGCTTCAGTAAAGACTTCTCGTCTTTTTTCAATGTTTAAGTTTCCTGAACTGATGTATGAAAAAAAGAGTGCATAAACATCATTTTCATAACTGTCGCTGGTTTTATACTCTCGATATCCTTGAGAACACTTTACTCCCACGGCATAATATTTATTATCATACACGATGATTTCACTGTGGGTTTGTCCATTGCTTAAGTTAAAAAAAGTATCACTGAGTTTTAAAGCATCTCCTACTTTCAAATTGGGATTACTGGTTGCAATAATGGATTTATCTTTATTGGCATAAACACCAAATACTTCACTGTTTTTACTTTTCTCAAAGCCAGGAATGGACTCTTCAAGCATCGCTTGAAACTCCACTTTTGAATCAAACACCACACCGATTCCACCCACACATTTTTGTTCATCTTTAATAGCAGCATAATAGATATAAGTATGTTCACTGTTATAAAGTTTGGTTCGATTAAATGGTGAAACAAAATAGTCATTGGAGTCTTGTATGTGCATGGTTTTTGCAACTACATCCGTGTCTAATTGTTTTCCAATAAGCTCTTTTTCACTCTCATTGGATACCGCCATAATCACCCCATTGGCATCATATACAAACAAATTGGTATACACCGTATACAAACTGTTGATGTATTGTAATACTTCAGAGAGTCGTATTTGATTTGAGGCATCATCCCCTTCATGTGAAGAGAGAATGGTTTTAAACTCACTTGTCAATGCCCACCATCTGCAATCATTCGCTCTTTCATATAGGTTTCTGTCCATGATGTCCACCATCAATGATGCCACCAATGATGTGTTGTTTAAAATGATGGTTTTGGTCAAATTGGCAATGGATAAATCAAAAATTTGTTTTGTCTTTTCACCCGTTGCACTGATTTCATTTAACAGTGCTCTTGAAAAGTTTTTATTGTTATTATCACTTGCATTTTTTGTGATGTTGCCATTCCATACCAAACGATTGAGATTGACTTGAATTTTGTTGGCATTTAAAGGAATCTCTTTTAACTCATCACTGAAACCATCCCCTTCTTGTAAAATTGCCAAAAGGGTGTGTGCATTGATGTTTAAATTGTCTTCATCTTCTAAAAAGGCATAATCCATAGGCACCATAATATGTCCATACCATTGTTGCCCATAATAACCTTGATAACCATTGGTTTTACACGATCGCGCTAAGTAATCTCTTCCACCGTGTGAAACGATTTGATACTCTTGTGTGATATTATAGGTCAGCTTTGTGCCTAGTGCAATATGGTAATGATCACTGCTTGCAATCACCACCCCTTCTTTATCTAAAATGGTCAGACACTCTTTATTTCGTTCACTCTTTAAATTATCAAAAATCGCTTTCATTTCATCTTGAAATCGAAAACAAAGTGAGAGTACTCCAAGGGGTTTATTGCTTTCATCATCTGATTTTACAGGCAGAGTATAGACCAAGCTCTTTTTTCTTTTTGGGATAAAATCATGATATTTAAAGGTCTCAATATACTCTTCATTACAATTTAATGCATAGTTAATGATCTCATCTTTTGATTTTTCAACGTCACTGTTCTCATCAAGTTGCACCAAAATATTACCATGTGTATCCATCAACACGATATCATAATAGACACTGTATTTTTGTGTATACTCTTTGAATCTGTTTTTAATCTTTTCAACTTCTTGTACGTACTCTTGCGTGTATTTATTCGTATTGTGTACTAAAAAGTTTTTAATGTCTTGATCGGTTGATAAAAATCCAATATCAGCGGTTCGTTCAAACAGGTTTCGAATCAAAATATCAATGGAAATTTGAGCTTTAAATTTCATCTCTCGAATGGTTTTATCCAATACTTCAGAACTTAAGTGATTCAGAAGCGTTGATGTGAGTTTAGAAAAGTTATTTTTAGTCTCATTGATATTGGTGCTGCTGTTTCCAAAGTGGCTCAGCAGTGCTAAGTTGTCCCAACTTTTTGAGAGTGAAACCAACTCCTCCCTGTACTCATCCACCATATCCATATATTTAAGATATTTGGCATTGTTGCCTTTAAGTTCAACACCTTTATAGTTTATAGTATTGTTCATCATGATTGTTTGCCTTTAAAATATATAAGACAATTATACATTTAAAGTAAAAGCAAAAAAAGACATTTTTGTATAAAAAGTATACAAAATTGTCTATTTTAACGAAGTTTTAGAAAATTATTTTTTAGTCATCTTCTTCAAGAAGATCATCTTGCAGTTTTACAATGGCTTTTTTTAAGGCGTCCACATCCAAGTTAAATTCAGATGCTTTGATTAATCCTTTTTCAATGTTCTCTTCACTTAAAGGATCCGTAACTTCACAGATGGTTTTAAGTACATGCAAAGTTTGTGTATATTTTAAATAGGCCACATTACAGTGCGCTATGTCATCCACACACGCAATTACATGTGACATATAACTACACAGTTTCCATTTTTGGAAAATAAGTGAAGTGAGTTTGGTTGAAGTCAACCCCGTATATTGAAGTTCAACTTCTGTTCGATCGCCTGTTTGTAATGCTTTTACAAAATCATTTGTTTGCCCTCTTTCATCAATGATTTCCGCAAGAATAAACATCCCTGTCTCTTGTAAAAAAGCAGGCAATACCAGCTCATTTCTTACTTCACCTTTGAGCCACAGTTGTGCCAAACGTGAAGAGAGATTTGAAGCTCGCATGAAATCATTACTGTGAATACCATAGGGGAAGAGGTTTGTTTTTAAAATATTTTGCAATGCACTGCTCATGGCAATAGAGATGGTAAACTCTATGCCTAAAAGATTAACCGCTTTGCGAACTGTTTCTATTTTACTTTTGAAACAGAAAATAGCAGAGTTTGAGACTTTCAACAATGTCGCAACAAGCAACGCGTCTTTATTAATAATATCAAGTAAGTCATCCAGCTCTTTGCTCTTTTTTTGTCGAAACTCTTCTATTTCAATCACCGTTTTAGGTAAAGGGGGTAAAGAATCAATTTTATCAATAATTGATTGGTCCACTTCTACACTTTTATCATACATTGAATCTAAAATGCATTACATCGCCATCTTGAACGACGTAATCTTTCCCTTCTAATCGTAATTTTCCAGCCTCTTTGCATTTGTTTTCTCCACCCAATGCAACAAAATCTTCATAAGAGATTACTTCGGCTTTAATAAACCCTTTTTCAAAATCATTGTGAATGACAGCAGCTGCTTGAGGAGCTTTTGTCCCTTTTTTAATTGTCCAAGCACGCACTTCTACTTTACCTGCAGTGAAGTATGATTGAAGTCCCAGCTTATCAAAGGCTTTTTGTATGATTTGCTCTAAACCAGACTCTTCAACACCTAAATCGGTTAGGAACTCCTTGGCTTCATCCTCTTCAAGACCAACCAATTCCTCCTCAATCTTTGCGCACAAAACAATGACATCGGCGTTCACACTTTGTGCATGAGCTTTAAGCGTATTGACATATTCATTTCCACCTTCAGCCAATG
Source organism: Candidatus Marinarcus aquaticus (assembly GCF_004116335.1). NCBI lineage: Bacteria > Pseudomonadati > Campylobacterota > Epsilonproteobacteria > Campylobacterales > Arcobacteraceae > Candidatus Marinarcus > Candidatus Marinarcus aquaticus. The sequence continues at coordinate 260,836 of NZ_PDKN01000001.1, read as the reverse complement.
AATCTTCATCTACATTGGCCCCATAAATAACATCTTTGTTGGATAAAAATCTCAACTCTTTATCCAAGGCTAAAAAGTGTTCATTTTCAATGTCTTCAAAGTTTTTAACCGGTTGTAAATCTTCTAAGTGTTTCATTAACGCCTCAGCGACCACAAGTTGTGAAGCTGCCTCTTTGGAGGCTTTGGCTTGTTTTTTCAATCGCTCTATTTTTTTCTCAACTTGTGTGATATCAGCATAAATTAACTCTGTTTCAATAATCTCAATATCACGAAGTGGATTTACATCGCCTTCTACGTGTGTAATATTACCATCATCAAAACATCGTACCATATGAAGAATGACTTCTACCTCTCGAATATTTGATAAAAATTGGTTTCCTAAACCTTCCCCTTTACTTGCCCCTCGTACAAGTCCAGCAATATCAACAAAATCAATGGTTGAGTGTTGAATTTTATCGGGATTAACAATCTTTGCTAATTCTGTTAATCGTTTATCAGGTACGGGTACTACTGCTTTATTTGGTTCTATTGTACAAAATGGATAGTTTTGAGCCTCAGCATTTTGTGCCTTTGTTAATGCATTAAATGTCGTTGATTTCCCCACATTTGGAAGCCCAACTATTCCTACTCCTAATCCCATCTATTTCCTTTATTTTAAGTCGATTTATTAAAAAATAATTTTTTATTATTGGACAATATTATACTCAAACTTGCCCTAAAAAGAGCTAAAACTAAGGACTTTCTTCTTCAATGGATTTCAGTTTAAGCGTAAACTCTGCCCCTTTACAAGCATCATGTTCATACACAAACTCTATGTTTTTAACATTGAGCTCTCCATGCAGATGTTTTTGCACAATATCTTTGGACATATGAAGTCCCAATCCGGTACCTTTATCCGCCTCTTTGGTCGTAAAATAGGCATCAAAAATCTTCTCAATAATGGTATTATCTATTCCACCTGCATTGTCTTTTATTTTAATCAACACACATCCTTCTTTATCTTGAAACACATCCACAAAAATGTAACGTTGCATGTTAATATGGTGCAGTTGATCCAATGCATTTTTTAATATATTGACCAATACTTGTAACAATTCATTCTCATATGAACACAATTGGACTTTTTCAATGTTTTTAATCAAACGAATTGTGTTGGATGTCATCTGAACACTCAAAAGCTTATACGCTTTTTCAAAGACATTTTCCACATAAAAACAAGTTTTGTTTTTATTGGGTTTAAAATAGTTTTGAAAATCAGTGATGGTTTGATTCATATACTCAGCGGCATCATTAATACTGTTAATCATATGTGTAAACTCATCATCTATTTGCAACATATTCATTTCATTGCTCACTTGAATACTTGTAGAACACATGGTTATGGTGTTTAAAGGTTGTCTCCATTGATGCGCAATATTGGCCAACATCTCTCCCATTGTTGCCATTTTTGATTGCATTAAGGACAATCGCTCTTTGGTGTCCAATTCAGATTGCATTTGTCGTATTTTTGTGATATCGGTTTTGATTGAAATCACCTCTTTGATTTTGCCTTGATAATCCCACAGTGGGTAGATATTGGTTTGAGTATAAAAGGTGCTCCCGTCTTTTTTCTCATGGGCAATAACCCCACTCCAACTCTTTTTTTCTAACAGATTTTTCCAAATACTTTCATACGCACTTTGATTCTCTTTGGATCCAATTATAGTATAAGGTTGCCCTAAAACTTCCTCTTTTGTATAACCACAAAGTGTTAAAAACTTCTCATTGATATACGTAATGGTTCCATCCAAACTGAGTTTATAAACACAGTTATTATCATCAATAATGGCTTTATACTCTTCGAGTAACTGTTTGTTTTCATCTTGCTCTTGTTTTAAAGCAAATCGTTCTTTAAGTTCTGCAATTAACTCTTCAGTGTTAATGGGTTTAATTAAAAACTTATCCACTTTTGTTTCAATCGCTTCTTGAAAATATTGAGGATCACTGAACGCAGAAGCAATAATACAGATGATACTTTGATTGGCTTTTTTAACCTGCTTAAGCAGTTCAACACCACTTATTTCGGGCATATTAATATCGGTTAAAATAAAATGTGCATTTTTATATGATTCACTTTGCAAGAGTGCTTTAGGTGAACTGAAGCCTTCAACCTCTTTTATTTCACGTTTTAAAATAGTCATCAATCGGTTGAGTAATGTCTCTTCATCTTCAACTATAATTAATTTAGCATCAAGCATACTGTTCCCTTTTATTGTTATATGAGTATAACATGTAAGAAATATATTTTGCTTAATAGTGTCAAAGTATTTATTTAAAAAAAGACTGATATACTAAAGAAATTATTGAAAGGCTGCTATTATGTTCAGTGTTGCATTTTTAAAAGAGTTAACTCTTCTAGTCGTTGAAGACTCCATTAATGATAGAGAAATTATGTGTTCGTTTTTACGAAAAATGTTCAAAGAGGTCTACGAAGCTTCTGATGGAGAAGAGGCTCTTGAACTTTACAATACACATGCATCAAAAATCGATATCATTATTTCAGATATTAATATGCCCGTTATGGATGGCATTGAGTTTTTAAAACGACTTCGACAAATCAACCCTTTGTTACCCTTTGTTTTTATGACTGCAAAAACAGAGTCTGAACATATCATTGAAGCGATTAATCAAAATGCAAACTACTATATTTTAAAACCCATTAACACCAAACTTTTACTTGAAAAACTCTTAAGTATTTGTGAACATAAATATTATGAAATACGACTCAAACAAAAACAAGAAGAGGTCCAAAAATATTTGGATGCTGTGGATAACGTTGCCATCATTTATAAAATGTATGCAAATGGAAACATCACCTATATGAATAAAAGTATGTTAGATATCATAAAATGTACTCCTGAAGAGGCTGAAACACTCAATTTTAACGACATTATCCATCCCAATATCCCTCAAAAATATATCGATGAAACCTGGGAAAAACTCATTGCAGGAGAGACATGGAAAGGAAACACTAAATTTGTAGATAAAAACAAAGTGATATTTTATTTAAACAGCACCATTTTTAAAATACAAGAGTCAGCAAAAGAGGATGAATATATCAGTATCTCTTTTTTAACCACCCAAGAAAACATCAAAAACAGAGATTTTAAAAAGAAAGTGATCCAAAATATTCAAGATTTCAATAAAAAAGAGTATGAGTATAAAACACATATAGAAAAGCTTGAAAAACTGCTTACTGAAGCTCAACAGTTTACAGCATCTTATCCTCAAAAATTTGAAACAGAAAAACGGCGTGCATTAGAAAAAGATCGTCAACTTCATCACTACGAACAGCAGATGCAAAACTTTGTAGAGAAATATGAAAATTTACTTAAACAAAAACAAGAAGAGATACAAAAACATATTGTTTTTCGACATGAACAAACAAAAAAGATGGACAAACTCTATTATGAAAAAGAGACATTAAAAAAAGAGAAACAAGTGCTCAAACAAGAAATTCTAAAACTTGAAAATATCAGTAAACAAAGAGAACTTAAAATCAAAGATTTAAAAGAAGTACTGCAATTAGAAGAGGATTACAAAAATCTTAAAAAATAAGGAACAAAGGCGATGCCTTCGTTCAATCTTATAATGCTTTAAGCAATTCAATGGTCATTCGAATACCTGCACCACTTGCACCATGTGGGTTATACCCCCACGCTTTTTCAACAAATGCAGGCCCAGCAATATCAAAGTGTAGCCACTTCTCTTTGTTTTCATCATAAACAAAATTATCTAAAAAAAGCCCCGCAGTGATGGCTCCACCATATCGTGTATTAGCAACATTGCACACATCAGCAATTTCTGATTTAATCGCTTTTCGCAAAAATCGGTTAAAGGGCAGACTTGTTGCATATTCACCTGCTTGAAGTGCACTGCTGACTGCTTTATATTTCAGTTTAGAATTATTTCCCATGATTGAAGTCGTGTACTCACCTACGCCAACCACACTTGCTCCTGTAAGTGTGGCATAATCAAAAATATAATCAATATCTTTGATGGTATCTTGTGCATAACACAGACAATCAGCAAGTACCAGTCGGCCTTCTGCATCGGTATTTCTTATCTCAATGGTTTTGCCATTGCGTGCTTTTAATACATCATCTGGTTTATACGCATCACCACCAATCATGTTTTCAACGGCACCCACAATACCATGAACTTCAATTGGCAATTTCAGTTTGGCAATGGCATTAAGCATTCCTAATACGGCGCAACCACCTGATTTATCACTCTTCATGGTCACCATAAAATCACTTGGTTTAAGTGAAAGACCACCACTGTCATACGTTAAACCTTTACCTATGAGCACAATTTTTTTCTTTGGATTGTTTGGTTTATAACTTAAGTGAATGAGTTTAGATTCATGTCTTGAAGCACGTCCTACACTGTACATGGCATTCATTTTATTTTTTTGAAGATATTTTTGTCCATACACTTCAATCTCTAGATCATTCTCTTTGGCAATTTTTTTGGCTTCTTTGGCCATGATTTTAGGATAAAAATCATCAGGAGTTGTATTGACAAAATCTCGCGTTTTATTCACTGATTCTGCAATAATCACAGACTCATTAAAGATGTCACTTAATTTCTTTAAATCTTTTGATGCGAGCAGTACAAGCTCTTGTTTTACTTCTTTCTCTTTTTTAGATTTATACTTTTTAAAAGTATAAGCTCCTAAAATGGCTCCTTCCACCAATGCTTTTAAAGATTCAGACTCATCTTCAAGCAGTTCCACGCATGCAGTTTTAAACTGTGTTGTTTGGAACTTTTTCACTGCTGTTGCAATCGCAATGGCAATACATTCATATGAATTCTCTTCACATCCAACATAGATTCGTTGCGATTCAGGTAAAAATACGGCTTCTTCATCACCACCTTTAAAGTTTAAATTTTTTAAAAGTGCTCTGTCTTTTATATTTTTTGCTTCTAAATCTTTATTTAATACCAAAATAATCTCTATATCATATTCATTTTGTTTACTGTTTTTATCAAAAAGTGTTAGTTTCATTATAAATATTCTCCTTTTTTTTTGTTACTTTATTGAAGTAGTATAAAATACCTCCTCCAATGAGAATGGCAAATGGCAGAGCCAAATACCAATGCTCTTTAATCCAATGCAATACATCTAAAATTTGTTCACCAAAATACCATGCAGGCACAATAGTAATAGCCGCCCAACACCATGCACTGATCAAATTAATAAAAGCAAAGGTTTTCCCCGAATATCGTGTCAAACCGATTGAAATAGGAATCACCGTTCTCATTCCATACATGTATCGTTGAACAAAAATAATGGGCCAACCATATTTTTGAAGCAGCAAATGCGCCAAAGCAAATTTTCGTCGTTGCCCTTTAAAATTTTTATAGACATACGCTTTGTTGAATCGTCCAATATAAAAATAGACTTGATCTCCAGCAAACCCACCTAAACCTGCTACAAAAACAGCAATATAGATATTCATATCACCTGTGTGTGAAAGCAGACCTGCCATGATAAGACCCATTTCACCTTCAAGCATGCTCCAAGCAAATAAAATAATATAGCCATAGGTTTTAAGTAAATAGATGAATTTTTCTTCAAGACCTTCTACTGGTGCATGGTACAAGTTGTAGGCTAAAAAAATGATGAACACACTCACAACAACGGTTAAGATTTTTCCTGAATTCTTTTGCAATTTTGTTTTCATATCTTAACCTCAATCAAACTTAAGTAAATCTTTGGCTTGAACCATGTCTTTATCACCGCGACCCGAAAGACAAATAATGACCGATTTACCTTTGAATTTTTCTTGTACTTTTTTTAAATATGCCACCGCATGGGCACTCTCAAAAGCGGGAATAATTCCCTCTTTTTGACTCATCCACACAAAAGCATCCAAGGCTTCTTGGTCAGTAATAGAGTCATACTGGACGTTTTTGTTATCTTTATGAAAACTGTGTTCAGGTCCAATACCTGGATAATCCAACCCTGCACTCATACTGTGTGCTTCTAATACTTGTCCATCTTCATCTTGCAGCAAATAACTCATTTGACCATGCAACACACCAGGGGTTCCTTTTTCAAGTGAACATCCATGTTTATTGGTATCTAACCCTAACCCACCTGCTTCAATTCCCACACAGGTCACCTCTTTATCTTCTAAAAAGTGAGAAAACATACCAATGGCATTGCTTCCACCACCAATACACGCAACCACATAATCTGGAAGTTGGTTCTCTTTGGTTAAGAATTGTCGCCTTGCTTCCCATCCAATAATGGCTTGAAAATCTCGAACCATCATAGGGTATGGATGAGGACCTGCAACTGTACCGATGATGTAAAACGTGTCTCTTGCATTGGTCACCCAATATCGTATCGCTTCGTTCATGGCATCTTTGAGTGTTTTACTTCCATTTTCAACGGGTACTACTTTGGCACCCAGAAGCTTCATTCTAAACACATTCAACTCTTGCCGTTGTACATCTTTAGCACCCATAAACACCGTACACTCTAAGCCCAAAAGTGCTGCTACGGTTGCAGTAGCAACACCATGTTGCCCTGCCCCTGTTTCAGCAATGACTTTGGTTTTTCCCATTTTCTTTGCCAACATCGCTTGTGCAATGGTATTATTTACTTTATGTGCGCCTGTGTGGTTTAAATCTTCTCGTTTTAAATAGACTTTTGCACCGACTTCTTCACTGATATTTTTTGCAAAATACAGAGGGTTTTCTCGTCCCACATAATCTTTTAAAAGTTCATCCACCTCTTTCCAAAAGGCAGTATCAAATCGATATTTCTCATACTCTTTTTCTAACTCTAAAAGTGCTGGCATCAATGTTTCTGGAACATATCGCCCTCCAAATATACCAAAATGACCCTCTTTGGGATCAAACTGACTTGGCTTAGGAACATAATATTGGTTTGTATTTTGCATTCAAAAATTCCTTAAATATCTAAAATTGAATAAACAGGAGCAACCTCTTCAACACGTTGCTTCCCTTTTAAAAACTCTAAGTTCAATAAAAAGCAGACTTCAACCAGTTTTGATTTGGTGTCACAAACAAGTTTTGACGCAGCCACAGCTGTTCCACCTGTTGCAATGAGATCATCAATTAAAAGCACTCTGGCTTCATGGTTGTTATTAAACGCATCGATGTGGATTTCTACCTCATCAAAACCATACTCTAACTCATATTTTTCACAAATGGTTGTACCAGGAAGTTTCCCTTTTTTTCTAACAGGAACAAAACCAATGCCCAATCTGTCTGCAAGTGCTGCTCCAAAAATAAATCCACGAGAATCAATCCCCGCAACATAATCTAAATCATAACTTCTGTATCGTTCTTCTAAATGATTCATTAAAAGAGCAAATGCTTCTTTATTGTTCAACAGTGTTGTAATATCTTTAAACACAATACCCGGTTTTGGAAAATCTTTAATATCTCTGATTGAATCTATTATAATCTTTTTTTCACTCTCACTTAATACAATGCTCATTACTCTCCCTCAAAACTGTCATCAATAATTTGGCAAATGGTATGCCCAAACAAAATATGCATCTCTTGAATTCTTGGTGTATTATTTGATGGCACGACCAAGTTTACATCACACACTTCATTCATTGCTCCACCATCTCGACCACTTAAACCGACAGTTTTACACCCTATCTCTTTGGCCAATTTCAAGGCATTGATTACATTTCCACTGTTTCCACTGGTGCTGATACCAATGAGTAAATCCCCTTTAACTGCCAGTGCTTCAAGCTGTCGATCAAATACTCTGTCATATCCATAATCGTTTCCAATAGCCGTTAATGCACTGGTGTCTGTAGTAAGGGCAATACCAGGAAGTCCCCGTCGTTCACTTTTATATCGTCCTGTCAGTTCTGCCGCAATATGTTGTGCATCTGCTGCACTGCCACCATTACCACATAATAAAATTTTATTTCCGTTTTTTAAAGTATCCACAATAAGTTGTGATGCTTGTTGCAATGGTTCTTGCATGGTTTGTATCACCGTTTTAATTGTCTCTAAATGTGATTCAAATTCATTTTGTATCGTTTTGTTCATCAATTTACTCCATTGATTTTATTAATCGTATTGGTGGTGCTTCTTCCATCCACAAACTCGACAAGTTTTGTTTCTTTTGCAATATCGCTTCCAACAACCTCTTTGCCTTCATAATCTGCACCTTTAACTAACACATCTGGTTGTATTTTTGCAATGAGTTCATAAGGGGTGTCTTCATCAAAGATGACCACATAATCAACACACTCTAAAGCACTTAAGATATAGGCTCGGTCACCTTCGCAGTTAATAGGTCGACTTTCACCTTTAAGTCGTTTCACACTCGCATCAGAGTTTAATCCTAAGATTAAAACATCTCCAAAACTTTTTGCCACATTGAGATAACTCACATGCCCTTTGTGTAAAATATCAAAACACCCATTGGTAAACACCACTTTCTTATTTTGTGCTTTTAATCGCAAAGAGAGTCTTTCTATTTCATCAAATGTTTTAATGTGCAGTTCAATTGAGCTTTTATGCAAACTTGATTTGTACTCCTCTATTTCATCCAATGAAACGGTTGCACTTCCCAGTTTCCCAACCACCACTCCCGCAGCCAAGTTTGCAAACTCTAATGCGTCATAAATATCTTTATTTAAACACAAGGCATATCCTAAAGAAGCCAACACCGTATCACCTGCACCTGTAACATCATACACTTCTCGCGCAACCGTTGGTTTAATCGTAACTTCACCCTCTTTAAGTACGGCAATTCCATCTTCACTTAAAGTAATAACTGATACACCTAAGTTGGCTACTTTTTGAAGTTTGACTAATGCATCTTTTAAAGAGTGTTCATCATTAATGGTGATATTGGTTGCCTCTTGTGCCTCTTTTTTATTGGGTGTTAAAAAATACGCGCCAAAATATTTACTGTAGTCATTGCCTTTTGGGTCAACCAACACTTTTTTATCGTGTCTGTTGGCACAATTAATCACGGCTTTGGTTAAGTCATTAGTGAGCACCCCTTTACCATAATCTGAAAGCAATACAATATCAAATGAGATAATATTCTCTTCTAACTCTTTTAAAAGAAGTGCTTGTGAACTTGGAGCAATGTCATTTTTACTCTCATTGTCAAACCGTACCACTTGTGAGTGAGAGGCAATAATACGACTCTTTTTTGAGGTGCGTCGATTGGGTTCTTCTATTAAAAGAGACTTTGCACCGACTTCATCGAGCTTTGTGCGTAACTCTTTTGCAACTTCATCATGACCAATTACACTGTACACACATACATTGGCACCCAGACTGACTAAGTTATTAATCACATTTCCAGCCCCACCTAACACCGTGGTCTCTTTTTGTACATCCACAACTTGTACAGGTGCTTCTGGTGAAATACGTTCACAATTTCCCCACAAATAGTGATCTATCATCAAATCACCAATAACTAAAATATTAGGCACTTTATTTGTCATACTATTTTACTTCGGTTTCAAAAAGTCGTTTAATCTCAGGAATATAAGCTTTAATTCCCTCTTCCATCTCAAACTGTGGCACATAACCTAATTGCTCAATACTCGATTCAATATTAGCTTCGGTGTGGAACTGATATTGTCCTATGTATGGATTAGGGATATACTCTGTTCCCAAATTTGTACCCAACTCTTTTTGTAAAATATCTGCAATGTCTTGGAAGCTTCTTGCTTTTCCTGTTCCCACATTATAAACACCACTTTGTTTTGGTACACACGCTTTAATATTGGCTTGAATAACATCTTCAATATAGATAAAGTCTCGTAAAATCTTATCACTGCCTTCAAAAAGTCGTGGTGTTTTTCCTGCAAGTATTTGATGCCCAAATTGCACTACAGTAGAGGCTGTTTTATTTTTAAAGAACTCTCTTGGTCCATATACATTGAAATAACGCAGTCCCACAATTGAGATTTCAGCTCCTGCTTTAATGTATTCATAAGAGATGTTATCCATCATCAGTTTTGAAAAACCATAAACGTTACCTGGGTTTTCACACCCTACAGTTTGAGGACTTGGAGCATCTCCATAGGTTGCAGCGGATGAAGCGTAGACCATATTGGCTTGATGAGCAATGGCTAATTTAAGCAGATCTTCATATGCATTCACATTGGTTTTAATCATCAAGTCTTGTTCATTTACAGTGGTATCACTGATAGCTGCTTGATGAAAAATGTAGTCAAACTTATACTCCGTTTCAAGCTTTTTTAAAAGTTTTGTATCATTGATATCGCCACTGATGACCACCCCTTTAAAACCTAAAAGATTTTTATAGTGACCAAAACTTTTTAAGTTTCCGTTACTTAAGGTTTCACCGCTTCTAAAACAATCAAGTATTACCACCAATGCATTTGGATAGTTTTCTTGAAAATAAAAAGCCAAATTAGAACCAATAAATCCAGCCCCACCTGTTATTAAAATCGTTTTATCATTAAAATCTATATCACTGTATTTCATATCTTTTCCATTATTACTATTTGACTAGATTTTATCTAATTCTAGGTTATATTTCTGTTAGGTAAGTTTAATAATAATGAGTGTACAATAAAATCACTTTTATAAAACATTTAGGTGACTCTATGAAAATTATTATTGCTTTTTTATTTCTATTACTTCAACTTTTTGCATTCGATCTTCAAAAACCCAAAACATATAACGGCTCACAAGAAATTGATAACTGGCTCATGAGTGAAAAACTTGATGGAATACGTGCTTATTGGAATGGTCAAGAGCTTCTTACACGCCAAGGCAATGCGATCCATGTACCCAAAGGGTTTACACTCAATTTCCCCCCTTTTGAACTTGATGGAGAACTTTGGATTAAACGTGGCGCTTTTTCTGAACTTCAATCCATTGTTATGGATCATTTTCCCAGTCAAGCATGGGAAAAAGTCTCTTATAATATTTTTGAAGTTCCACATGCTAAAGGGGACTTTATAACCCGACTGAAAAAAGCACAAATGTGGTTTTTAGAACACAGAAACCCTCATGTCAAAATCATCCCACAAAAACTGTGTAAAAACAAAGAAGAGTTGCAACTTTACTTAAAAGAGATCATTGCACAAGGAGGAGAAGGTGTGATTGTAAAAAATCCCGAACTTCCTTACTTCAGTGGTCGCAGCGCAAATGTATTAAAAGTAAAAGAGTATAAAGATATGGAAGGTGTCGTTGTGGCTATTGATTATGCAGCAAATCGTATGAAAAGTTTGATTGTTGAACTCAAAAATGGGGTGGTGTTTAAACTGGGCAGTGGCTTTTCTAAAACTTTACGAAAAAACCCACCAAAAGTAGGTTCAATTGTAACCTTTAAGTATTATGGGTTAACAAAAAACAAAAAACCTCGTTTTGCCTCTTTTTTACACGTCAGATACGAATAATATCTTTTGCTTCCTTGATACTGTCACATACATATTCTGCCAAAGAGGTTTCAAATTCATGCCCACTTTTTACTTGAATGGTGTGTGCAATCCCTGCATTTTGAGCACACTCTATATCCGATGTTTTATCTCCAATAAGCCATGACTGTGTTAAATCAATTGCATGTTTTTTTAAAATCGCATCAATCATACCTGTTTTTGGTTTTCGGCAATTACACTCATCATGGGGTCCATGAGGGCACAACTGCACATCTGAAATAGTAATTTCTTTTTTTTCAAATTGTTGTAACATCCACTCAGTGAGTCTATTAAAATCATCTAAAGTGTAATATCCACGTGCAATTCCAGATTGATTGGTGATAATAAAAAGTTTATAACCTAAAGTTTGAAACGATTTTAATGCTTCAAATACACCCTCAATAAACTCAAAATCTTCGATTTTATACAAATAGTTTTTTTCAACATTAATCACCCCATCACGATCAATAAAAATGGCTTTTTGCATCAGTTAAAAAAGCCTCTTAAAATCTTTTTACCCTCTTCTACTCCGGGTTGGTCATACGCATTGACATCAATCATTTTTGCAACCACTGAAGTTAAAAGTTCAAAATAGTAAAACAGTTCACCAATGGCAAACTCATCGATTTTATCAACTTCAATGATATCCAAAGGAATATCGTGTTTATTTCGTAAAGACTCAATGATAGAATCCGCTTGCTTATTAATCAAATCAGAGAAATCCACACCGTTAATAAAATCGAGTTTTTCTAAAAACTCAATCGTGATATCTGGAATTTTCATGTGTGTGTCAAAATCTTTTACTTTTATAAACGTCACTGATTTATCTCGTTTTCCCTCTACAATCAGTTGCAAAAATGAGTGTTGATCAGTAGGACCAATCAAACCAATAGGAGTTAACCCCACGTTTAAGTAAGAGTGTAACTGTCGTTTCCCCAAACTCTCACCCCACAATTGAATGTACCAGTCGTTAAAACTTCGAAAGGCCTCAGAGTAAGAAAAGAGACAGTTAATGTTATATTTTGCAATATTAGAAGCATAAAATGAGGCTTTACAGACAATGTCTTCATACGCTTGTCCTTGTGAAAAAAAGCTCTCTTTAATGGCCTTGGCTCCATTTAACAACGCTTTAATATCTACACCAATCAGTGCTAAAGGCAAAAGTCCGACACTGCTTAAAACTGAAAATCGTCCGCCCACATTGGAAGGAATTTCAAAAAATGGCAAACTGTTTTTCATAGCCAATTGATGCAAAGATGAACCGTCATCTGAAACAATAATAAACTGCTCTTTGTTTAAAGGCACCAGTGAAAGAATATATTTAAAAATTGAGATGGTTTCAATGGTTGAACCCGACTTTGAAACAATAATAAACAAAGAGTCATTCAAATCTATTTTTGAGAAAGTTGAGTTTAAAAGTACCGGATCGGTACTTTCACAAAAGAAAAGCTCTTTATCAAAACTCTTTTTATAACGCAAGAAGTCATAGACGGCTGCTGCACCTAATGAACTGCCACCAATTCCTATGACAACAATATTTTTTTTACTGTTTTTATCTGCAAAACTTTGAATGTGGTTGATTTCTTGTTCAGGTAAAGAGTAGTAACCAATATCTTTACTCTCATCAATGATGGTTTGTAAAATAGACTCTTTTGAACAAAGGGAATCAAAAAACTTCTGATTTTTCATGCCGTATTCTGCCTTTTATTTTAAAGCATATCGCGTTGAACGTACGCCTTTATCATATAACTTTTGGCAAATTGTACCCACTTCTTCGTTAATGTTCACTTCTAAAGCCTCTTTCTCTAAAGTCACTGTTACACATACTTCTTCATCTTCATAATAACTGATTTGTTCAGATTCAATTTCCCATATTGCATTGTTCAGTTCAACGGCATCACTGATTTGATCAATTTTAGAGTGGACTAAATAATAACTTTGTATGGAGCTTGTTACTGTTGCTATGTCTTGCTTAAGTGTATTAACCAGTGCATCTGTTTTGGTATTAAAGAGTTTGGGAACAGCAATGCTGGCAATCAAACCAATCATTACAATGACAAAAATGATTTCTAAAAGAGAGAATGCTTGAAGTTTACGTTTCATAATCGACCTTTCTTGAAAGAAAAGTCAATTATAACAAAATTGTGATTAATTCTCTTTGTTGTAAAAATAGTTGGTGGCTTCTACAAAACCTTCCACACTTCCACAATCAAATCGTTGACCTTCAAATTTGTAAGCCAACACTTTCCCTTGTTTTGCAAGAGTTAAAAGGGCATCAGTGATTTGGATTTCTCCACCTTTACCTGGTTGTGTGGTCTGCAATACATCAAAAATTTCTGGGATTAAAATATATCGACCGATGATGGCCAAGTTACTTGGAGCATCTTTAGGATCTGGTTTTTCAATCATGTCGTTTACTCTGTAAAGATTGTTTTCAATCTCTTCTCCCGCAATCACACCATATTTATTAGTCTGCTCTTTAGGTACCTCTTCAATGGCAACGATACAACATTGATGTTTCTCATACAATTTCACCATTTGAGACAATACTCCTTTTGAAACTCCCGTATTATCACACAAATCATCAGCAAGTATAACTGCAAACGGTTGGTTTCCAATAAGTGTTTGTCCTGTTAAAATAGCATGTCCTAAACCTTTCATCTCAATTTGTCGAGTGTATGAAAAAGTACAATGGTCAATTACATTTCGAATGTCTGCAAGCATTTTTTCTTTACTTGAACCTTTGATTTGATGCTCTAATTCATACGAAATATCAAAGTGGTCCTCAATCGCTCTTTTCCCTCGTCCTGTAACAATCGCCATGGTATCAAGTCCTGCTTCAATGGCCTCTTCTACGCCATATTGCAGCAGTGGTTTTGTAAGTACTGGTAACATCTCTTTTGGGATGGCTTTGGTTGCAGGCAAAAATCGGGTTCCATACCCAGCTGCTGGAAAAAGACATTTTTTAATGCTGTTTTGATTCAAAATATTCCTTTTTATAAAATTTCTGGTACTTCAATATTGGTCTCTTTTTGTGTATCAACCACACTTTCAAAAACCACTTCAATTGGAGCTTCACCACTGTGCTCTTTATCCACAAACTTCGTAAGCTGTTTATGGAAATCAAGTTTAACGGTACCAATGGGTCCATTTCTTTGTTTACCTATGATGATTTCAGCCTCTTCAACAGGTTTATTAATAAAGGTTGATTTATACTCTTCCCCTTTATCTTTTGCCTCTTTCTCTTTTCTGGCTTCGTCTCTCTCTTTATAAACATCATCTCGATATACGAACATGATAATATCGGCATCTTGCTCAATAGCACCGGACTCTCTTAAGTCACTTAACATTGGACGTTTATCTGGACGATTCTCTAATCCCCTGTTTAACTGTGAAAGTGCAATGACAGGAATTTTAAGCTCCCTTGCCAGCATTTTTAACCCTCGGCTGATTTCTGAGACCTCAAGGTGTCTGTCTTTTCCACCTGTACCTTGCATCAATTGTAAATAGTCAATGACAATCATCGAGATATTATTCTCTTCATTTTGTGCCAGTTTTCGAACTCTTGCTCGAAGTTGATTGATGTTGACACTTCCACCATCATCCACAAAGAGTTTCTTTTTATTCAAATCATCAAATGCTTTGGTCAAAGTGCTCCATTGTTGGTCATCCAAATCCCCTTTACGAAGATTTTGTAATGGAATGGAAGTTTTTGCTGCAAGCATACGAAGCATCAACTGCTCTGCTGGCATCTCTAAAGAGAAGACAATCACCCCTTTCCCTGCTTCAACATTTCGAAGGGCTGTATTTAACACAAGAGCCGTTTTACCCATCGCTGGACGTGCTGCGATAATAACTAAATCTCCTTCATTGAACCCTGTGGTTCGTTTATCTAAGTTGTGAAAACCCGTGGTCTCACCAATTAAATACTGATTTCCCATCTCTTTCATACGTTTGATATAATCAAGCGTATCGTTGTTAATCGTTTGAATATCTTTTAACTCACTGGATGCACTGTCTGTGGTGATTTTATACAACTCATTTTGAATGGTATCCACTGCTTGTGTTGCAGGTATATCATCTTCAATGGCCACTTTTTTAATCTTTGTTGCTAAGGAGGCCAACTCTCTTTTAACGCTGGCATCTTTGATCTCTTTGACATAAGCGATGGTATTAGTAATAGGATTTGCAGATAAAATCTCAATTAAAATAGAGTCATCCACCTCTTTTGAGTTGACTCTTTTTCGAATAAACTCTTCATCTATAGGCATGTCATCATGGTGCAACTGCTCCATAACTGCAAATATCTTTTGATGAGCGGGAAGATAAAAATCTTTGGCACTGATAATACCTAAAATATCTTCAATCTCTTCGGGGTTAAATAACACCGAACTTAAAACGGCACGTTCTATGTTTATACTGTATACACTGTCCATTACTTATCGCAACTTTTTAAAGTCACTCTTCTCCTTTTTCTAACTCATCTTTTTTATGTTCAACAAATGAAACAATCGCTTCTTTAATATCTTTGAGTTTCTCTTCATTTCCTTGAAGTCGGTCAAAAAACTTCTCGTTTTTATCCCCTTGCTCAATTTTTATATCTGCAATTTTAGAACAAATTTCTAAAAAAACAGCATAAGGAACATCATCCCCTCGTTTTAAAAAGTGAATGGCTCTTTGCAAAGAGACAAAGGGGTTGACACTCACTTTTGAAAGACTGTTTACTTTTGTTCGAATATACGCAATAAACTCTTCTCTCACATCACAATCAAGTATTTCCACCTGTTTTGTTTTTGTATCCAACACACACTCAAAAGCAATTTTTGTGGAATCAAAATCAAATCCATCGACTAAAAAATCGAGTTTTGCTTCTTTAAACTTTTCTCTGAAAACCAGTTGAATAATATCGTTTTCAAAGGTGTAGGTATAAGAGTTATTTTCATATTCAAAATAGTTTGGATCCAGTGCAGCGTTGATGGCTTCTTTGTCTTCAAACAGAGGAAATATCAAATCAATGTCTCGAAAAGTGTCTGCTTTTATACATGACCCTGCAAGAAAAAATCGAACTTGAGACTTCTCTAAATCTTTTATGAGCAATTTTTGAAAGAATGCATCCAGTTTCGCAATCACATTACACAAACGTACGTCAAACTTAATCAATAAATCATACGGTATGGTTTGAGAGTGTTGCTTCCAAAACTCATAAGTCATTGCTTATTTTTCCTCTTCTTGTTTTTGAACTTCTTTTTCAACCTCTTCTAAAAAACGATCCAATAACTCTTCGGTTTTAAGCTTAGCAATGGTTTCACCTTTTTTAATAATCAAACCACTCCCTTTTCCATAAGCAATCGCCACATCTGCACTTTTTGCTTCACCCAAGGCATTGACCACACACCCCATCACTGAAACGTTTAATGGCGTTTTTATGTGTTTGGTTTTCTCTTCTACTTTTGCCACCGCATCAACTAAGTCTGCCTCAATTCTTCCACACGTTGGACAAGAGATGATGTTTAAGCCCTCTTTGGTTAAACCGGCATCTTTTAAGATGGCTCTTCCCACTTCAATCTCTTTTTCAAGCTCGCCTGTAATGGAGACTCGAATCGTATCCCCAATACCATCAAGTAAAAGTGAGCCCAAAGCAATGGAAGATTTAATCGTGGAGTGAAACAGAGTCCCAGCTTCAGTGACACCTAAATGAAAGGGATAGTGATTTTTAGGTCTTAACATTCGATACGCTTCCACTGTACGTTGTACATCACTGGCTTTGAGTGATACTTTAATATCATCAAATCCCAAATCTTCTAGAAATTTGATGTTATACTCCGCACTGGCCACCATACCTTTTGGTGTTTGACCATATCTGTTCTCAAACTCTTTTTCTAAGCTTCCACAATTCACCCCAATTCGTATGGGTAAATTACGCTCTTGGCACGCTTTAACAATCTCTTTAACTCGGTTTTTTTCTCCAATATTTCCCGGATTGATTCGAATACAATCCACACTTTGCGCTGCAATAAGTGCTAATTTATAATTAAAATGTATGTCTGCAACTAAAGGAAGGGAGCTTTGTTCTTTAATGCTTTTAAGTGCTTGAGCTGCTGCCATATCAGGGACCGCTACTCGCACAATATCTGCTCCAGCAAAATGCAATGCACGTATTTGTTCTACGGTTGCTTTGACATCACTGGTTTTACTGTAGGTCATTGATTGAACTGAAATTGGAGCATCCCCACCAATAGGAACGTTTCCAACAAAAATTTGTTTCGTTTTTACTCTTTCTATCATGGTTGATATTTTAGCTAAAAAAGATTAAAAATGCGTAAACTCTCTTTCACAAAAAAAGAACATTTAATCAAACTATCAATCACACTGTTTTATAATTAATCAATACAACTTAGGAAAAACATGTTACACAATAAGATTCTTTTACTTACTGTTTATTTTTTGGTTGCGTTAATTTTGGGATTAATCTCATTTTCTTATATTCAAAATGAAGAGAAACATTTATTAGAACAAAAATATTTAACGACTTCACACCATATGAAAAAAAACACAAAATCATTAATAGAAGATAAAAAAAATGCAACATTGGCATTTGCGATTTCTGCAGCTAAAGAGGAAAAAATAAAAGAGGCTCTGTTACAAAATAACGTTTCTCTCCTTGATTTTCAAGCCTATTCACAAGAACTCAGAGAACAAACCAAATTTAAAAATGTATGGTTTCAAGTCATCACTGATGATGGCAGAAGTTTTTATCGAAGTTGGACAGATAAAAGAGACGATAAACTCACCTTCCGTTTTGATGTTCAAAAAATATTAAAACATCAAACAACGCAAGCATCCATCAGTGTAGGTCGATATGACATGACCTTTAAAACCATGGTGCCTCTTTTTCATGAAAATACATTTTTAGGGGTATTTGAAGTCATCACACACTTTAACTCCATTGCAAAAACGTTAGAATCCCAAAAAATTGACACCCTTGTGTTAGCCCATAAAAAGTATAAAAAAGAGTTGCTTTACCCTTTTACAAACAAATTTTTAGATCACTACTATATTGCAAATTTAACAGCAAAAGAGAGCCTGATTAATATGATTCAAAAAAAAGGAGTTGAGTCCATTCTCGCTTTAGACGAGTATCTTCTTTTAAATAATAAACTTATTACAACGCAGACCATTAAAGATGAACAGGGGCTTGATGTTGGATATTTGATTTTATGTAAGGATACTTCCAGCATTGATATTAATGAAATTATTTCATTTAAGAAAAATGCCACCTTTTTTGTTCTGTTTATGTTGATTATTTTAGGTTTTATCTTTACGGTTATTGGTTATTACGCCTATTTTAATGAAATTAAACAGCTCTATGATAATGTCTCGATGCAAAAAGAAAAAAATCAACAAATCTTGGACTCCCAGCATAATATCATTATCATCACTGATGGTCTTCATTTACAAGAAGCAAACCAACAACTTTTTGAGTTTTTCTCTCAATATAACGACCTTGAGGCATTTAAAAAAGAGCATGATTGTGTTTGTGATTTCTTTTTAAATATGAACAAAGAGAATTACATTATTGACAAAGATTATGATGGTTTAAATTGGGCTGAACATATCTTAAATCACCCTCATAAAAGATTTAAAGCTGCAATGAAAAAAAACAATCACATTCATCATTTTACACTTCATGTCAAGCTTAACCAGTTTAAGATGGATGAAAAGCCCTACATCATTGTGACACTCACAGATATTACGCAAGAAATTTTTCGTCAACAACAACTCAAAGAGCTCAATGAAAACCTTGAAACACTTGTCAACGACAAAACAAAAGAGCTTAAAGAGTTAAATGAGACACTGGAAGTGCGCATTCAAAATGAGATACAAAAGAACCAACAAAAAGACAGAATGTTGTTTCAACAAAATAAAATGGCGGCCATGGGGGAGATGCTCAAAAACATTGCACACCAATGGAGACAACCCTTAAGTGCTATTTCAACTGCTGCAAGCGGCATTCAACTGCAAAATGAATTTGAACTCTTAGATAAAAAAAGCTTGACCGACAACTGTACGCATATTTTAAAATACACAGAGTACCTCTCTCACACCATTGAAGAGTTTAAAGACTTTTTCCAACAAGACAGAGTCACACAAAGTTTTTATATCGTTGATGCATTACAAACCACTGTTTCTCTTATTAAAGACACATTAAAAGCGCAAAGTATTGAACTGCATTTTACACAAAATGATAATTTTCAAATCAATTCATATCTCAATGAACTCAAACAAGCACTGTTTAATATCATTCAAAACAGCATTGATGCATTAAGTAAATCCGAACAGCCTCGCCATTTATTTATTGAAATCAATACTCGTCAAGTCAAAATCTATGACAATGCAGGAGGTATTGACGAAACAATACTTGACAATATTTTTGATCCTTACTTTACAACCAAACATCAAAGCCAAGGTACAGGTATTGGTCTTTTTATGACTCAAGAGATTTTAACCAAACACATGAAATGTGAACTGTCGGTCACTAACCACGACTTTATTTTAGAAAATAAAGAACATCGAGGAGCACTTTTTATCATTGATTTTCCATTGTAATTTTTTATCTTGGGTTTTTAAACTTTTATTTTAAATTAATTTGATATAATCCGCATAAAATATCATTGCCATATCAGCTTGGTGAACTCATAAGGAAAAAAATGCAAGATATCTCTACATTTGACATCGTGGTTATTGTAATCACCCTTTTATTAGGACTCAAAGGACTCTTCAGAGGATTTATTAAAGAGGTTTTTGGCCTCATTGGTATCGTTGGGGGGATATTTGTAGCATCAAGACTTGCCACAACTGTGGGAGAGATGATTGCTCCAGTGCTTGCGTTAGAGAGCGCTTCATCGATTGAACTCATGGGCTTTATCGTTGGATTGCTTATTTTTTGGTTGGTTGCTTATGTTGTGGGCATGATTATTACAAAAATTTTCTCACTCAGTGGTTTAGGTATATTTGATAAAATCCTAGGATTTTTATTTGGGGCGTTCAAAGTCTTTTTAATTTTCTCAATCATCATCTATGCACTTTCACAAATTCAAGCCATCAAAGAGAAACTCGATGCTTCTCTTTCAGATACCATGACCTACCCTATCTTAGTTGCAGGTGGTGCATTTATTATCAAGCTTGATGAACAAGGCATTACACAAGACATTAAAAAAGGGGTTGATTCAGCAGTGGATAAAACCAAAGAGACCGTAAACGACATCACAAAAGAAGAGATTGAGAAAAAAGTACAAG
Organism: Candidatus Marinarcus aquaticus; assembly: GCF_004116335.1. Lineage (NCBI taxonomy): Bacteria > Pseudomonadati > Campylobacterota > Epsilonproteobacteria > Campylobacterales > Arcobacteraceae > Candidatus Marinarcus > Candidatus Marinarcus aquaticus. The sequence continues at coordinate 240,080 of NZ_PDKN01000001.1, read as the reverse complement.
AGGTCAAAGAAGAGGTTCAAAAAAAAGCTTCAGAAATGATGACTGAAACAAAAACTGAAACTCAAAAATCAACAGAAGTGACGCCTCAAACACAAAATAAAACAAAAGTAGAAACCAAAGAGTAAAGGAAAAGCAGATTGTTTGAAAATAAATACATACAACAAAGAATAGAAAAAGCAAACAAATTAAGAGAATCAGGGGTAAACCCATACTGTAACCGAAGCAGTCGTAATACAACCATTGCAAAATTTTTAAATGTCAATGCGGACGTTGCAAATTTAGAAGAGAAACGAGACGAAAAAAGAAACTACATCGTAGCAGGACGAATTAAGTTTTTCAGACTCATGGGAAAAGCAAGTTTTTTAAAAATCGAAGATGAGAGTGGACTGTTACAAATCTATGTAGCACGAGACAATCTTCCTGAAGGTTTTTACAACGACATCTTTAAAAAGAATTTTGAAGTAGGAGATATTGTTGAAGTAGAAGGGTACCCTTTTGTTACCAATAAAGGAGAGCTTTCACTGCACGTACACTCCATCAAAATTTTAACCAAAGCCATCTCTCCACTGCCAGAAAAGTACCACGGTATTCAAGACAAAGAGCTGCGATATCGACAACGATATTTAGACCTTATCATGAACAGTGGCGTACGAAAAACATTTCATATTCGAAGTAGGGTTATCTCTTTAACACGTCGATTCTTTGAAGACAAAGGGTTCTTGGAAGTTGAAACACCCATGATGCACCCCATTGCAGGTGGAGCAAATGCAAAACCATTTGTAACGCACCACAACGCTTTAGGCATTGACCGATTTTTGAGAATTGCACCGGAGTTATATTTAAAAAGACTTATTGTAGGTGGATTTGAAGCGGTATTTGAAATCAACAGAAACTTCAGAAATGAAGGGATGGATGCCACACATAATCCTGAGTTTACCTCTATTGAGTTTTATTGGGCGTATAAAACGTATAAAGATTTAATCAAAATCACAAAAGAGTATTTTGATTACTTGTTTGAACACTTAAACTTACCAACTGTTTTACCTTATGGCGAACACCGAATTAACTTTGAAGAGTTTACAGAGATTCCATTGATTGAATCTTTATCAAAAATTGGAGGGGTACCTGAAGCAATTACTGAAGATAAAACAAAGATTTTAGAGTTCTTAAAACAGAACAATCTTGAAGCCAATGAAAACATGACATTGGGACAACTTCAAGGCGAATTGTTTGATGAGTTTGTTGAAGCCAAACTGATTAATCCCACGTTTATCACAGAGTACCCGGTTGACATCTCTCCACTGGCTCGACGAAGTGATGAAAAACCACACTTAACGGATCGATTTGAGTTATTCATTGCAGGAAAAGAGATTGCCAATGCATTCAGTGAGTTAAATGACCCACTTGACCAACTTGAACGTTTTGAAGCACAAATTGCGGCAAAAGATGCGGGTGACGATGAAGCGCACGAAATGGATGAAGATTTTGTTAATGCCTTAAGTTATGGTATGGCACCAACAGCTGGACAAGGTATTGGTATTGACCGATTGGTTATGATGTTAACCAATGAACACTCTATTCGAGATGTACTGCTTTTCCCTGCTATGAAACCAGTACAAAGTGAAATCGATTTACACAGCGACGAAGAATAATATATTTAAAAGGACAAACACAATGAGTTTTTTATCAAATGCAAATTTAAAAGAAGCAGATAACGAAGTTTTCTCAATTATTGAAAAAGAGTTAGAGAGACAAACAAACCACTTAGAGATGATTGCAAGTGAAAACTTCACAAGCCCAGCAGTTATGGAAGCAATGGGTTCAGTTTTTACAAACAAATATGCTGAAGGTTACCCATATAAAAGATATTATGGTGGATGTGAGTTTGCAGACCAAGTTGAGCAACTTGCAATTGACAGAGCGTGTGAAATCTTTGGGTGCAACTATGCAAACGTTCAACCACACTCAGGAAGTCAAGCAAACGGTGCAGTATACGCTGCATTACTTCAAGCAGGTGATAAAATCTTAGGTATGGATCTTTCTCACGGTGGACACTTAACTCACGGTTCTAAACCATCTTTTTCAGGGAAAAACTACCATGCATTCTATTATGGAGTGGAACTTGATGGTCGAATCAACTATGAACGAGTAATGGACATTGCTAAAATCACTCAACCTAAAATCATCGTATGTGGAGCTTCGGCTTACGCAAGAGAGATTGACTTTAAAAAATTCAGAGAAATTGCAGATGAAGTAGGAGCAATTTTGTTTGCAGACATTGCCCACATTGCTGGTTTAGTAGCTGCTGGTGAGCACATGAGTCCATTCCCATACGCAGATGTGGTTACAACTACAACACATAAAACATTAAGAGGACCACGAGGTGGTATGATTATGTGCAATGATGAAGAGATTGCAAAAAAAATCAACTCTGCCATTTTTCCAGGATTACAAGGTGGACCATTGGTACATGTGATTGCAGCCAAAGCCGTGGCATTTGGTGAAATCTTAAAACCCGCATGGAAAGAGTATGCAAAACAAGTTAAAGCAAACGCAAAAGTTCTTGGTGAAGTTTTAGTCAAACGAGGGTATGATTTAGTATCAGATGGCACAGATAACCACTTAGTGCTTGTGTCATTTTTAAATAAACCATTCTCAGGAAAGGATGCAGATGCAGCACTTGGGAATGCGGGTATTACTGTAAATAAAAACACAGTACCTGGTGAAACAAGAAGTCCATTTGTAACTTCTGGTATCCGTATCGGTTCACCAGCATTGACTGCACGAGGTATGAAAGAAGCGGAGTTTGAAATCATTGCAAATAAAATTTGTGATGTATTGGATGATATTGAGAATACTCAACTTCAAGAATCAGTTAAAAAAGAGTTAGAAGCATTAGCAGGAAACTTTGTCGTATATACACAATCAACATATTAATTAAACAACCTCTTTAGGTTGTTTATCAAAACACAAGGGATTTGGCATGGAAATTAAAGGCGATGAATTTTTAAAAAACCTTCAGGCAAAACAAGAAGAAGAGAATTTACGAGAGAAACTCAATCAAAGTGAAAGCATGAGACAAGCATCTGGTGCAAACCCTTATTCTCAATACAATGAACCCCCTCAAGACCAAGAGCTGGGTGATATTTTACTTAATGGTTCTAACCCCAATGGCCCCAAAGACAATAAAAAGAAATATATTATTTTAGGTATTGCTTTGGTGCTTCTTTTTGTGATCATTTTAGTATTAATCAAGTTGCTCTCTTCAAACAATGACGAAGCTCAATTTGAAGACCAAACCAAAATTGCACAAGAAAAATTGCTTAATGACCAAAAAATCCAGCAAGAGTATCAAAAAATCTTAACGGATAAACTCAAAAAGGTCAATGAAAACAGTCAAATAGAAGAAGAACCAACTTCTGAAGCTGTAACACAGAATCCCGAAGTTAAAGAGAATCCTCTTGATATACCTGTACAAGAAGAGCCTGTTGTAGAGGAACCCATTGTTGAAAAACCAACACCAAAACCTGTTGAGCCAAAACCCGTCGTTAAACAAGAAACACCTAAACCAGTTGCAAAAGCAACCCCCAAATCAGCCCCTGTAAAAACAACAGCTGCCAAAGGTATTTTTGTTCAAATTGGAGCTTTCTCTAAAAAACCAACTCAAAAATATCTTGATAACATTACAAGTAAAGGATACAGCTACATGCTTCATCCTGTTACAGTTAATGGAAAAAGTCTTTTAAAACTTCTGATTGGACCATATAACAGCCGAAATGAAGCAACAAAACAACTTAATGCTATTAAAAAGAGTTTTGATGCACCCAATGCTTATATTTTACAGCTGTAAGGTATGAGATGACACTGTATTCAAAAGAGCTTTTTTTAGATCAATTTACGCCTGTCTCTATTTATGAAAAGGTGAAAAAACTCTATAAGAGTGAAATCACCTTTTTATTTGAAAGTACAATCAATTCAAGTGATGGAAACTATTCGTACATCATTATTGGTGCCAGAGAACGAGTATGGCATGAAGGTGAAAAAACATTTTTTAAAAATGAAATCGAAGAAATCGAAGAAGTCGATGCTAACCCTTTAAAGTTTTTACAAAAGTATTATAAAAATTTTGATCAAGCTTTTTTCAAACAAAAATCACAAGAATTGGGCATTGGTCTCATTGATGGGTTCATTGGAAACGTAGGCTATGATATAGGAAAAGAGTTTGAACCATCACTTAAACCTTATATGGACACACTGCAAGATGATTTAAATATTCCTGATTTGGACCTCATTCGACCTAAAATGGTTTTAGGGTTTTCACATAAAACATCCAAGCTTGTGATGGTTACTTCTGTTGAAAGCTTTAAAGATGAACTTGAAAATGTTGAAAAAGCACTTCACACACCGTATGAGTATTTGCCACTTAAAAAAGCAACGCTCATAGATGAAGGAAAATTCAACTACACCAAAGAAGAATTTTTCTCAATGGTGGAGAAATCAAAAGAGATGATTAAAAGTGGAGATGTGTTCCAAATTTTAATGTCCAACCGATTTACTCAAAAAGCCGTTGTTGATCACTTCAGTTTTTACAGAGCATTAAGAAGTAAAAATCCAAGTCCCTATCTCTTCTTTTTAGAGTTTGAAAATTTCTCAATTGCAGGAAGTTCACCAGAAGTCATGGTACGGTTAGTCGATGGACACATTTTACTTCGACCCATTGCAGGTACAAGAAAAAGAGGAAAAACCATCGATAAAGATTTAGAGATGGAAGAGGAACTTTTAAGTGACCCTAAAGAGAAAGCTGAACATATCATGCTCATTGACTTGGGGCGAAATGATGTGGGAAGAGTTGCAAAAGCAGGAAGCGTTAAAGTAACTGATTTAATGCACATAGAAAAATACTCTCATGTCATGCACATTGTTTCAGATGTTGAAGCCATCATCGATGAAAAGTATGATATGTTTGACTTATTTGCTGCAACTTTTACAGCTGGAACCATGACAGGGGCTCCAAAAATCAGAGCCATGCAACTCATTGCTCAATTTGAAGGCATTAAACGTAACTTCTACTCAGGAAGTATTGCTTACTTTGGCTTTGATGGCAACATGGACAGTGCTATCACGATTCGTACCACCATGCTCAAACAAGATGAAGTTATTTTTCAAGCAGGTGCAGGTGTGGTTGCAGATTCAATCAATGAATTAGAATATCTCGAAGTACAAAATAAACTCGCAGCGAATATCGCTACACTCAAAGACTTATCGTAACGTTTTCGTTACGATAAAAGTTATTTTTCTCTATCTTTCATTATTACTTACATTACTTTAACTTATTTTTATTATTATTTAGGGAAAATAAAGAAAAATCACATTTGGATCATCCTATCATGAAACATATCATTTTTGTAATGCTGCTCTTAACGGGGACACTGTTCGCACAAGAGAAGCTTAAAAAAGCAACCCCTGTTGAAACCTCCAATGAGTTTATTCTGGCTCAAACTCACTATAAAATAGGAGACTATACCCGCTCTTACAGCGCTTTTAAAAAGCTCTTTTTAGAATACAGCGACCATGTTCAAGTCAATTATTACTTAGCCATGAGTGCAACTCAACTCAAACTTTACGATGAAGCCACTGCTGCATTTGAGAGAGTCTTGATTGTAGCTCCTGAATATCACCGTGCACGGTTAGAGTATGCACGTGTTCAATTTATTTTAGGATTTAAAGAAGAGGCGAAAAAAGAGTTTTTAAAAGTGGCTCAATACCCTATTCCTGAGAATGTAAGAAAAAATATTGAGATGTACTTAGCCAAAATTGATGGGGCACAAAACGATTCAACCTTTATTGCTTTAGGTTTTGGTTACATGTATGACGATAATATCAACAATGGTATTGAGTATGACTCGTACAATCTGCCGGGCTTTTTTAATCTGGAACTCAATGGGGATGAACCACAATCAAGTACAGCTTTTTTAACCTTTTTTCAAATCAGTCACATTCAAACACTTACTAAAAACTCTCCGTGGAGCATTAAACACTCAGGAATGATGCTTTATAAAAATCAAACCAAAAACGATTTTTATAACTTCAGCTACTATGCGTACACCCCAACATTGTATTACAATGATGTGAAAAATAAAAGTGAATACTCACTACAAGTAGGAATAGAGAAAATCTATCCGGGTGACAGAGTTGATTTCACCGTCTACTCTATTGAACCCAAATACCGACTGCTTCTTAACAAAAACACCATTGTATCTGCCTATTTAACATACAACGAATTTCATTACGAAGAGCAAGTGGATAAAATGAAAGCTTACCGAAAAAAAGTATTGGGTGGTTCAGTTAAATATAAAGATTTTGAATATATTTTAGAGTTTGAAAAAGATGACAGAGAGTTTGGAGAACGAACCGATTTAAATAAAAATATTGTAAGTAACACCTTTTTATATCAATACAACATAGAACCATCGCTTTTTTTAAACTTGAAATACCAACACACACAAACCCGCTACAATGATAAAGATGTTTTTTTTGATAACAACCGAAAAGATAATACCAATGTTTATAGTATTGGAGTAACCAAAATCATCAATAAAAAAGATTTCATTACTCTCAACTACACAAAAACAAACAACAGCACCAACCAAGAAGCGTATGATTATAACAAAAATGCTGTGTTTATGAACTACACATGGAGGTTCAAATTATGAAAAAAATAGCTCTACTTTTTTTAACCTTATCAACTTTGCTTTTTGCCCAAGTTGCTCAAGTGGTTGCACTTAAAGGTGAAGCACATATTAAACGAGGAGATTCTAATATCACGCTAAAACTCAATTCTCTTTTAGAAAAAAATGACATTGTTCAAACCCAAGAAGGCACTAAACTGCAACTCATTTTTAAAGATGAAACCATTATTACCATTGGTAAAAACTCAACATTTTCAGTCAATGATTACATCTTTGATGAACAAAAAAAAGAGTACAAAGCAGAGTTCGGTCTTTTAAAAGGTACCTTTAGAACCATCACAGGAAAAATTGGAAAAATTGCCCCTGATAAATTCAGACTTAAATCAAAATCTTCGTCCATTGGTATTCGTGGAACACAGATATTAAGTAATATGGAAATTTCAGGCGATACGATTTTCTGTACTGAAGGAACCATCACCGTTGTTTCTAATATTACAGGTGAAACCATCACCATTAATGCAGGTCAATACGTTGTAATTAAAAAAGGTGAAGCAATGGTCGCTCAAGAGTTTGATGCCAAGACCATTCAAGAAACCGACAGAGATACAAAGTTTTTAAATGAGGAAGAAAAAGAGAGTGCTCTCAATGAGTTTGACGTTAGACTTGTTCCAGAACCAGAAAATAATGAACCCGTACAAGACCCTTTTACTGAACCAAAAAGAGAAGTTCATAAAGAGGATATAGATGACGACGTAGAAGATGCATATGTATTTATTGGAGATATGCTCGAGTCTAACACTAGTAGTTATACAAAGGGAAAGATTGATGACAATACTTCAAATTTAAGTGATGGTAATTATAGTTCTTATAATTTAACACTTAATAACCTTTCTGCAAATTTTGATAAAGATGGTTCATACAGTGGAACTCTCTCATCAACCGGACAATTTTTATATAATGGAAACATTCATACATTTAAAAATGGTACGTACACTTCAAAAGAAGACTCTGGTATTGTAGGTCACCTTTTTACTACGCCTGTTTATGATACAAACGATTATGTACAATGGGGAGAGTGGAATGCAACAACTCTTTACAATAGTGAAGAAATGACTCTATCAGGTTATTGGCTTGCAGGAGCACAAACGCCAAGTTCAGAGATTGAATCTTTAATTAATAGCAATGCAAATTACAATTACTCTGGTTATGTATTAGGTCAATCAAGTTCTAATAACATTATCAATATTACTTATAATAGCACCGTTAATTTTAATATTGATTTTGGTGGTAAATCACTCACTGGGAGATTCAATCTAGGATCATTTTATACCAATGTTTCAGGGACATTGTCATCCTCTGGCTTCTCTTTTACTCCTACTACAGCAGGAGTAGGAGGAAATGGTTCAGGTAAATTCTTTGGTCCCAATGCTAAATCTGTAGGTGGAACTTTTTACTTTACTGGAAATGCAACTTATACGGGAGTATTTAAAGCCAGCCGATAACTACCCTTTTGTGGTATGTTCATAAACACCATCAAATTTTTCTGGTGGTGTTTGTATATAACTTTTACACCTTTGAATGTAAATTGCGTAAATCTTCTCATTTTGTTTTTTCTCTAAGACATTGAGTTTTTCAAACAGCATTAATGCTTCACTGAACTTTTCATTTTGATACAATAAAATGGCCTCTTCATACAGAGCCAACTCCTCTTTAAGTGCACCATTTGCTTCCCCAAAATCAATCACCTGCCAAATCTCAACGGGTTTGAGTTTTCCTTTAACTTTGACCAAATCTAAAAACCTAAATACATATTGCTCTTGCAAAAGCGATTTGGTGTAGTTAGAGATATTTAAACGAGAACCATAAAACTTACACAGTGATTCAAGTCTGCTTCCTAAGTTAATGGGATCACCAATAACCGTATAATCACTTCGTCCACTGCTTCCCATCTCTCCCACAACTGCGTTTCCTGTATTTAAACCAATACCAATATCCACCAAAGGCTTGTTCTCTTTTTGCAGTCGTTCATTAAGCAATTTCAAATAAGAGAGTTGTTCCAAAGAGGCTTTCACTGCTTTATCTGCATGATTTTTAACATCACTTGGTGCATTCCAATATGCCATGATGGCATCGCCTATAAATTTATCTATGGTACCTTCATTTTTCATGATAATTTCAGTCATGGGTTCCATGTACTCATTGAGGTATTCAATCAAAGCTTTTGCATCACTCATGGACTCAGAGATATTGGTAAACCCTCGAATATCAGAGAAAAATACCGTGACTTCTTTGGATTCTCCTTTGAGTGTTTGATCCTCATTTTTAATCAAATCTTCCATAACTTTTGCGGATACTTTAGAAGCAAATTTCAATTTGACCAGATTACTTTGCCGTATTTCAAACAAGTAGTTAATCAAAATAGCAACGGCTGCTGTTACAATGATGGTCACAATTGGGAAAAAGATATTTAAAATAATGCCTTCATTAAACAGCACATAATACAACATATAAGTGTCAAGCACTAAGAAGCTTACAAATACTACAGGGATAACATAGATATTGACACTTAAGATGACTGCAAAAATAAAACACACTAAAATAACCATATGCAAGATATTAACCCCATCAATCCAAGCTGGCTTATGTAAAAAATCGCCTGTAAGAATATTATCAATGACATTTGCATGCACTTCTACTCCAGGATAAACCGACTCAAAAGGGGTGGCTCGTAAGTCAAAAAGACCTGCGGCACTGGTGCCAATAAGTGCCACTTTGCCTTCTAGAAGTGCTGGGTCAATTTTATTGTTTAAAATATCCACTGCTGAGTAGTAAGGGAAAGTTTTCTCTTTTCCTCTGAAATTCACAATGATACGCCCAAAACGATCCGTAGGAATAAACATATCTCCCAAACTGATAGACTCCACACCAATTTCATTGTAGTTTACAAATACTTTGTTGATGCCTAATGCTGCACGTAACACTTCAAATGCCAAAGAGGGATAGAGTTGTTCCTCATAACGTATGAGCAGAGGAACAGAACGAATGATACCCGAAGGATCAGGAACATTATTAAAAAAACCACTGGAGTATCCATTGTCTTGAATGATAGGAGTATTGACTACTGTTCCTTTTGCATTGAGCAAATAGTCTTGTTCTAAATCACGATTTTTTTCAATAAAAATAGCAGGAATCTCTGGGGCTTTTGTGTTCATAAACTCTTTTTTATCGAGCTGAAACTGATACCCTAAAATCGTAGGAGTATTGGCAATCACTTGTGCAAATACTTCATCATAATTGACAATTTTATTTTGTTTGATATTGAGATTTTTCAGTACTTTATGAGGAGAAGTTCTGTCCTCTTCTGGAAAGACAATGTCAAATCCAATCACCCCAATACCTGCTTGGGTTAAATTTGTAAGAAGTTGAGCTAAAATATCTCGACTCCAAGGCCACTGCCCTACTTCATTTAAAGATTTTTCATCAATATCAATGATAACGGTGGTATCGTTTTGCGGAATTTCACCACGCATAATAAACATAAAGTCTCGAAGACGATTATCAAAGCTTTCCAGCGATTTTGGAAGATAGATGTAGGTGTAAATCAAAGAGCTGCATATCACACTTAAACTCATGATATAAATGATGTATTTTTTTAAGCGGTTACCGACTCTCAAAGCTTCTCCAAATATTTTATATAAGTTTAGATATTATATCAAAAAGAGTTTAAAGGATGAGATGATGCTATTGGGTGTAAATATAGACCATATTGCCGTTTTAAGAGAGGCTCGACAGATTAATGACCCCAATCCACTGGATGCTTTAGGAATATGCAAATTAAGTGGTGCCAACCAAATCACCATACACTTACGAGAAGACCGTCGTCACATTCATGACAATGATGCCAAACAAATCATCAAACAATCTGCACTTCCCGTTAATTTGGAGTGTTCAATCAATGATGATATCATTGATATTGTATGTAAACTCAACCCACACAGAGCCACACTTGTACCTGAAAACCGTGAAGAAATAACCACTGAAGGGGGACTTGATTTGGCCAATAACTTTGAAAGAATCAAAAAAGTGGTCAAAAAACTTCATAAACAAGGCATTGAAGTGTCGTTGTTTATCGACCCCAACAAAGAGTGTGTTGAACTCTCACAAAAACTGGGAGTGGAGTGGATAGAACTGCACACAGGAACGTTTGCAAACCTTTACGCCATGCTGTTTTCAGGACTTCAAAACACGCACCACTCCATCAAAGAGTTAGAGCTGAGTCGTTCAGAACTGCACATTTTATTGGACAAAAGTCTCAATAAAATCAAACATGCTTCTAAACTGGGACATCAATTGGGATTGAAAGTGGCTGCAGGTCATGGCTTAAACTACCAAAACGTATCCCTTATTACATCAATTAAACAAATAGAAGAGCTCAACATAGGGCAAAGCATCATCGCTCGTTCTGTTTTCACTGGTCTTGCACAAGCCATTGAAGATATGAAAGCACTCATCAAAGGGTAAGTATGAAACCACATGTGGCTATCAGTATTGGGGATTTAAATGGCGTGGGCATCGAGCTTGCTTTGCGTAAACACAAAAAAATCAAAGAGTGGTGTAAACCCATCTATTGTATCAACAAAGAGATGCTCTCACAAGCGAGTGCACTTTTAAACCTAAAAATTCCAACAGATTTCAAACTCTTTGCAACCAAAGGGGAGTTTGTCATTGAACCTGGTATAGTTGATGCAAAAGCAGGACAATACTCATTTGACTCTTTTAATGATGCCATTAAACTCACTGAAGATGGTATTACAAAAGCAATGGTCACTTTGCCAATTAATAAAGAGGCATGGAGCAAAGCGGGTATTGACTTTAAAGGGCACACGGAAGTATTGCGAAAACACTTTAAAAAAGATGCCATCATGATGTTGGGTTGTTCTAAAATGTTTGTGGCACTTTATACTGAACACATGGCACTTAAAAATGTGGCCAAACAGTTTAATCTCAAACAGCTCACGCAGTTTTTACTTGATTTTCATAAATGCATTCACCCTAAAAGCAAAGTAGCTGTGCTTGGTCTGAATCCTCATGCCAGCGATAATGGGGTGTTAGGAAATGAAGAAGAGTTGATTATTCAAGCTGTGAATCAAGTCAATAAAAAACTCAAAAAAGAAGTTTTCACTCAACCCATGGTTCCAGATACAGCCTTTACAAAGTTTAATCGAAAAAACCATACCTATTATATTGCCATGTATCATGACCAAGGGCTCATTCCTCTTAAGGCTCTGTATTTTGAGCAAAGCATCAATGTGAGTTTGAACCTCCCCGTTATTAGAACTTCTGTTGACCACGGTACAGCATTTGATATTGCTTATAAAAAACAAGCCAATGCCAAAAGCTATCTCAATGCCATCAAAGAGGCAGTGAGGTTAACTCACAAATAGCATGAACACTTTAGAAGCGTGTTATGAACTGGAGTTCAATAGAATTACTTTTTTAGAGAGAAAAGTCAGAATCACTCACCCCAAAACCATACTTACAGGACCTCCTAAGTGTGGAAAGAGTTATTTGATTTTTGATTATCTCTCTAATTTTGAGAGTAAAGATTATCTCTATATTGATTTTAATGACATACGAAACAATAAAACTCAAATAGAACAACACCTTCAAACTTTTGTGAAAAAAAACAGAATCAAAGTGCTTATTTTAGAAAACTTCGATTTCAGTTTTGATTTTCCCATGTGTGATTCCGTCATCATCACCACACAAACACCTATAAACTTCAAACGCTTTAAGCACTTACACCTCAATGCATTGGAATTTGAAGAGTTTTTACTCCATGAAACACGACATCAAAACATCACACACTCGTTTAATCAATTCTTTAAATATGGAAATCTGCCACAAACGGTGCACACAGATGAAACCAAAAAGCAAGAGGAGTTACAAACGGTTTTAAAAGAGCACTGTTCAGACGCAACGCAAATTGCCTTGTTAAAATTGCTGTTTGAAAGCATGGATGAGAAACGTTCACTGCACCAACTCTTTACGCAACTCAAAGAGCACATTAAAATATCTAAAGATCGTTTTTATGCTTTGTGTCAATTTTATGAACAAAACGAAGTGATTTTTTTCATACAAAAATACAACCAAGCCAAAGCCACAAAAAAGATATACAGCTACAATCATGGATTTTTAACCGCAGTTTCTCACCATAAAAAGTTTAAAAATGAGTTTACCAATATGCTTTTTTTAGAGTTGCATTCACGATATGATGAAATCTATTATTTGGACCAAATTGATTTTTATATTCCCAAAGCACAACTCTTGATTCTTTCGATTCCTTTTTTCAACGAACTTATTGTGCCATCACTGAAAAAAAAGATTGCCACAGTACAAAAAGATTTGAACATCAAAGAAGTGCAAGTGGTGACCATTAATAATGAAAATCTCATCGATTTTAATACACTAAAAATTCAGGTTGCGCCCTTTTATGAATGGGCTTTGGCATAATGTGATTTTCTTAACTCAATATTAATATTTTTTTGGGTATAATCGCACAATTAACTAAAGGATATCAATGAATAAAAGAGTACTTGTTAAATTTTCTGGTGAAGCTTTAGCTGGTGAAGAAGGCTATGGCATTGATACACAAATTTTAGATTACATCGCAGAAGAGATTAAAGAGTTGGTCGATAACAATATTGAAGTGGGTATTGTTATTGGAGGTGGAAATATCATCAGAGGTGTCACAACAGCAGCTGATGGTGTGATTAAAAGAACAAGTGCTGATTATATGGGAATGTTAGCAACCGTTGTAAACGGTGTAGCGATGCAAGAAGCCTTAGAACATAAAGGGTTAAATGCACGTTTGCAAACCGCCATTAAAATGGAACAAATTGCCGAACCATTCATTGTAAAAAAAGCGCGTCGACACTTAGAAAAAGGCCGAGTGGTTATTTTCAGTGCAGGTACAGGAAATCCATACTTTACTACTGATACAGCTGCAACGTTAAGAGCAACAGAGATTGATGCAGCGATGTTAATTAAAGCAACCAAAGTGGATGGTGTTTATGACAAAGACCCAATGAAATATGACGATGCAGTTAAACTTGATACCATCAGTTATGACCAAGCATTAGAAGACCATATTAAAGTAATGGACGACACAGCCATTGCCTTAGCAAAAGACAACAAACTACCAATTGTTGTTGCAAACATGAATGAAAAAGGAAACTTACTTAAAATTGTTAACGGTGATTTCAGTAAGTGTTCAATCGTAAAATAAATTTATACCATAATAAAGGGAAACAATGAGATTAGAAGAAAGAATGTCAAGAGCACTAGAGCGAGTAAACAATGACCGATATATTTTATCTTTAGCTGTAGGACAAAGAGCAGACGAACTGAGCAAAGGGGCAAAACCGCTTCTTGAAAAAAACACTCAAAACATGAAATACACTGACATTGCGATTGACGAAATTGCAAATGGTCTTTTAGTAATCGACTCTCTCGTAAATAAAAAATAGTCTTTAAAAGGAGCCTCAAACTCCTTTTATATCCTATCTACAGATACAATTTATGGATCCATTTTTAAAAAAAATAGAAAAAATCAATACCATTGAAAAGGCTTTAGAAGAGTTAAAATCAGAAATCACCTTCAGTGATAAACTGCAAGAGATTTTAAACTTCTGTATTAAAGCGCATGAGGGTCAATACCGAAAAAGTGGTGAGCCTTATATTGTGCACCCAATTTTAGTAGCTGCTGTTACAGCACACTTTAATAAAGAGGAGTCTGTAGTTGCAACAGCCTTGTTGCATGATATTGTCGAGGACACCAGCTGTTCTTTGGATTACATCAAAAGACAATGGGGTGAAGACATCGCACATATGGTGGATGGTTTAACCAAAATTGTTGAAATCAGAGAGCATGAACTCGCACCCTCAGACAGTACGAATACACGACTCATCAGTTCTGCGTTAACCTTTAGAAAGATGCTTATTGCTTCCATTGATGACGTTCGAGTTTTGATTGTCAAACTGTGCGACCGTCTTCATAATATGCTCACCCTGCAAGCTCTGCCCAAAGAAAAACAACTTCGTATTGCAGAAGAGACATTGGTCGTATATGTACCTATTGCACACCGTTTAGGTATTTCCGCCATTAAGAATGCCCTAGAAGATTTATGTTTCTTTTACATCTATCCCAATGAGTACGAAAAAATCGATACATTTATTAAAACGCACCAACACAAAATACAGCTGACTTTTAATAAATTTATCTCCAATACCATGGACTTATTAGAGAAAAATGGTTTTGACCCCAGTAAAATTCAAATTCTCAGTCGAATCAAACACTACTACTCGATTTACATGAAAATCCAGAGAAAAGGGGTCAATATCGATGAAGTATTGGACCTTTTGGCCATTCGAATTTTAGTTGAGGATGAGATTGATTGTTATAAAGTTTTAGGCTTGATGCACTTGGAGTATAAACCACTTATCGCACGATTTAAAGACTATGTAGCAACCCCTAAAGAGAATGGATATCAAACCATTCATACCACCGTGTTTTACAACTCTAAAATCTATGAAGTACAAATTCGAACCTTTAACATGCACAAAGTAGCAGAATATGGAATTGCAGCGCACTGGAAGTATAAAAGCGGCGTTTCACAATCACCCAATCTTAACTGGCTGAAATCCTTAGAATTTTCAAATAAAAACATCGAAGAGTTCTATAGTGAAACCAAACAAGACCTCTTCTCTGAGGACATTGTGGTCTATTCTCCCAAAGGAGACACCTATACCCTTCCTCGTGGAGCCACAGCATATGACTACGCCTTTGCCGTGCACACAGATGTAGGAAACAAAGCTGTTGAGTGCTATATCAATAAAGTGAAAAAACCATTACTTACACAACTTCAAAGCTCAGACATTGTGGCCATTCATACTGCAGAGCAAACCATTCCAAGGTGTTCATGGATTGATATGGTTAAAACCAGTCGAGCGAAAAAACATATCAAGCTGTTATGTTCTCATCGACAAAAAGAGATCAATGAACTCAGTGGAAAAAATATCATTGATACCATTTTTTCACGTTATACCAATGAAATCACGGAGCAGTTTCCACAAAAACTGTTACATAAAATCCCAACAACGATTGATTATTTAAAACATGTCAAGCGTAAAATTGAGACCAATATCTCTAAAACGAAAAGCTTTGTGGCACGACTGACACTGAGTAAACGTAAAATCAAAGAGTATAAATTTGACAACATCTTAATATATTCAAATTTTAGTATAAATTCAGTATTATTTGAGCACTGTTGTCACCCAAAATTTGGAGATGAGATTGTGGCTTTTAAAGAGGGGAATAAAGCCATCATTCATCATCAAATGTGTGATAAAGCCTATGCAAAAATCAAAACGCATCACCCCATGCTGTTTTGTTCTTGGACACAAGATACCGTGTACCAATACAAAATGGTCGTCAGCCTTCCAAAAACACGAGGAGAGTTAGCCAAACTGCTCTCGTATATGGCACAATATGAAATCTACATCTTAGGCGTAGAGTATGGTCGTGAGAAACACTCATACGTTCAATTTTGTGATATTGAATTTGAAATCAATAATGGCAACTTAGAAGAGGTGAAAAAACTGATTCAACGAAAAGTGAAAGTAATGGATTTCTTTTCGAAAAAAGATGCATATAAATAATAAATATTTTGAGGATACTATGGAAGAACAAATAAAAACAGCACTCGCAGAGATACAAAGGGGAAGCTTTGAAATTATCGATGAAGAGGCCATTACTAAACTACTAAAAAACTATTTTGAAAATGGTACTTCATTTTATGTCAAAGCGGGATTTGATCCAACAGCACCTGACTTACACTTAGGACATACGGTTCTTTTACAAAAACTGGCAACCTTTCAAAAATTTGGAGGAATTGTGCAGTTTTTAATTGGGGACTTCACTGCAAGTATTGGTGATCCAACAGGTAAAAGTGAAACAAGGAAAGTATTAAGCAACGAGCAAGTATTAACCAATGCTCAAAGTTATAAAGAGCAAGTATTTAAAATCTTGGATGAGTCTAAAACGCAAGTGGTATTTAACTCACACTGGTTAAACGATTTAGGTGCAGGTGGATTGATTGCGCTGGCATCAAACTTAACGGTTGCACGAATGTTAGAGCGTGATGATTTTGCAAAACGATATGCTGCAAACACTCCAATTGCCGTGAGTGAGTTTACTTATCCACTGCTTCAAGGGTATGATTCAGTTCATCTAAAATCAGATGTTGAGATTGGTGGTACCGATCAAAAATTCAACTTACTTATGGGAAGAACTCTGCAAAAAGCATATAACTGTAACAAACAGCAAGCCGTTTTAATGATGCCAATCCTTGAAGGTTTAGATGGTGTTCAAAAAATGAGTAAATCTTTAGGAAATTATATTGGTGTTACAGATGAACCTAATGATATGTTTGGTAAAGTATTATCTATATCTGATGAATTAATGTGGAGATATTATGAACTGCTTTCAAGCAAGTCATTAAAAGAGATTGAAGCTCTAAAAACTGGGGTTGAAGATGGTTCTTTACACCCAAAAACAGTCAAAGATGCACTTGCAATGGAAATCGTTGATCGTTACCATGGTCAAGGAGCAGGCGAAAAAGCGTGTGAAGAGTTTAAAAAAGTTTTCGCACAAAAAGATATACCAACAGAATTAAAAGAAGTAGAAGTTGAAAGTGGCAGTTGGATATGCCAAGTATTGGTCGATACTGCACTTGAACCATCAACTTCTCAAGCACGGCGTGATATCAAAGCGGGTGCAGTCAAAATCAACCAAGAAAAAGTGGTTGATGATAAATTAAATTTAGAAACAGGCGAGTTTATCTTACAAAAAGGTAAAAAGAATTTCGTCAAAGTAATTGTGAAGGGCTAAGTTGAAAATAGGAAAATATGAAATTAAACACCCCATCATTCAAGGTGGAATGGGTGTCGGAATCAGTTGGGATCAATTAGCTGGTCATGTGAGTTTAGAAGGTGGCCTTGGTGTCATCAGTGGTGTTGGAACAGGGTATTACAAAGATAAACAGTTTGCAAAAAAACTGGCAAAAGATAAACCCGTTGATACCATGAACTTCTACTCAAGAGATGCGCTTTTTGAGATTGTAAAAAATGCACGAAAAGTGTGTGGTGATGCCCCTTTAGGATGCAACATTCTTTATGCGTGCAATGATTATGGTCGAATTGTAGAAGATGCATGTGAAGCGGGTGTGAATATTATCATCACGGGTGCGGGTATTCCAACAAATATGCCAGAATTTACAAAAAACTATCCCGATGTCGCACTTATCCCTATTGTATCAAGTGCACGAGCTTTGAAGCTCATTTGTAGAAAATGGAAACGATACGGAAAAATTCCTGATGCAGTGATTGTGGAAGGTCCATTAAGTGGAGGACACCAAGGTTTCTCTTATGATGACTGTTTCAAAGAGGAGTTCCAACTTGAAAAGATTGTGCCACCGGTGATTGAAGAGGCAAAAAATTGGGGAGATATCCCTGTAATTGCTGCGGGTGGAATTTGGGATAAAAATGACATCGATAAATTCTTAACAATGGGATGTGCAGGTGTTCAAATGGCCACACGATTTATTGGAACGTATGAGTGTGATGCACATGCCAATTTAAAAAAGGTGTTGCTTGATGCAAAACAGGGAGATATCAAACTGCTTAAATCTCCCGTAGGTCTTCCTGCACGAGGTGTAATGACCAACTTGCAAAAACTCATTGAAAACAATGAAGCGCCTAAAGTAGCCTGTATCTCTAACTGTGTTGCACCATGCAATCGAGGAGAAGAGGCAAAAGCTGTGGGTTATTGTATTGCAGATCGTCTCAGTGCTGCGTATGAAGGTGATGTAGAGACAGGTCTGTTCTTTACAGGTGCAACAGGCTATAAAGTAGAGAAAATTATTTCAGTTAAAGAACTCATGGAAAAACTCACACAAGGAGAATAAGATTTTAAAACGAGTTTTACTTCTTATTTTTATTATTGTTTTTAATCTTAACGCTGCAACAAAGCAAGAGCTCAAAGAGGAGTACAACTCTTTAAAAATGGACTACTTGCGTGCGGTGTTAAACAGCAATAAAGAACAAGAAGCTTCCTATTTAAAACGTCTTATTTCCATTGGGGCAAAACTCAATATTAACACTACAAAGTACCAAAATGAGCTTAAAAAGCTCAACATCACTGATAGTAAAATCACCAAAGCCACGCAATCTAAAACGATACAAAAAGTAAAAGTTTCTCAACAACATGATATCAGTTCAGTCTATACCAAAGAGAATGCGATTATCATCAACTACAACCGTGTGGTCAGTAAACGAGACATTGATTTTATTGAGGAACGTACCAAAACCGATCATCAAGATATTTTTGATTTACGTGGGGTATTTGAAAACGCCTATGAAACCAAACTGAGAATGGATGGAGTTGATAAGATTGTCATTGTACAAAAAGATAAAAATACCGTACGTATTATCTTAAAACATGAATACAATCTAAAAACCATTTATATCATAAACAACAATCAAATCATCATCAAAGTACTTAATTTACATCTTAAAGAGAAACTCTCTACAAGCTTAACCAATAACTATTTTAATCAAAAGAAAAAAATCATTGTGATTGACCCAGGACATGGTGGAAAAGATTCAGGTGCAGTGGGACCTAAAAAACGGTATGAAAAAGTAGCTGTATTTAAAGTATCAAAATACCTCTATGAAGATTTGAAAAAACGAGGTTATACGGTATATTTAACTCGTAAATCTGATAAGTTCATTCAATTAAAAAACAGAACTCATTTTGCCAATGTTAAAAATGCTGATATATTTATCTCCATACACGTCAATGCCGTACCCAAAAACAAAGCACATAAAGTTAAAGGGATTGAAACCTTCTTCTTAAGTCCAGCCAGAAGTGAACGGGCAAAAAGGGTAGCAAAACTTGAAAACAAATCCGATATGGATGAGATGAACTACAACTCTCAAATGACTTTCTTAACCATTTTAAATCAAAGTAAAATCACAGCATCCAATAAACTGGCAATTGATATTCAGCAAAACTTACTCTATAAAACACGTCAAAAATATTCTGGAATTGTTGATGGTGGAGTAAGAGAGGGTCCATTTTGGGTTCTAGTAGGAGCTCAAATGCCAGCTATACTTGTAGAGTTGGGTTACATCTCTCACCCTAGTGAATCCAGACGTCTTTATAATCGGCACTATCAGAAATTACTGGCTGAAGGTTTGGCTAATGGGATAGATGCTTACTTTTCAAAAAACTTTTAATTGCTTTGGCGATTTGTTTTTGTTTGCTTCTTATTTTAGGCATCTTTGTAATATCAAAGAATTTTACTTTTGAATTTTCCCAAGAAAGATAGTTGGTTGCCAATCTGTCTTCATAAAAATAGTCCTCTAAATCAGCCACATTATTGGCATTGACCAACCAAATACCGATATCTTTTGTCTCATTGTTTTGCTCAAAATACTCTTCAAAAACATCCATCTCTACAAAAATACTTGACTCTTCAAAAAACTCTCTTTGAGCACATCGCTTAGGCTCTTCATATCGTAAAATCAACCCTTTTAAAAAGCCCCATTTATCTCTGCTTTTGATTGATTTACACAATAAGAGTTTAATACTCCCATCCTCTTCTATTTTATAGATACAAATACCATACGCTCTGTTTTTACTCATGCACTTCCAATGTAATAAATTCTTTGTAATATACCATATTTTCACTCAAATCAATATTGATGAATTCGCTTTTTAAAGATGAAATAACTTGCAATAAACCACAACAGTAAAGGCAGAAGAATTGCAATTTCAGGCATAATGATTCCCCCTTTTGAAAACTTATGCAACATAAAAAACAGACCCCAAACAATAAGAGTAAAAAAGATGCTTACTGAAGCAAATTTTCCTACATTAAAAAATCGACTGTTAATGGATGTGAATGCAAAAATAATGGCAATCACAGGAAGAATAAAAAAGGGGATAAAGACTTGATAATACAGACTTGCTCGAATAGAGTCTGTGTTCACCTCTTGTGATTTTAATAAAATAAGTGCATAGACTGCATCAATGATGGAAAATGCTGATTTGCTCTCATACACGTTATCCAAAATTTTTGGTTTAAACCCTTCAAGAGTGTGCAAAAACTTCTCATATTGTATCGTCATTTTGGCCTCTTCCCATGTCAAGGTGGCAGGTTTTTTAACGATTTTGGCATCAGTGATATACCATCGATTATTTTGAAAATAGGCTTTTTTCGCCACAATACTCTCTACTACATCATACCCATTGATTTTAAAGATATGTATGCTTTCCGCACGCTTATCCAATGGGAAAAAGCGTTGAAAATAGACAAAGTAGTCATTGTACTTTAAAAATATATCGGACTTAGTACTTGTAAAATACTCTCCTTCCATGATCTTATTTTTTTGATCATACGAATAAGCCAAAGGAGTAGCTTGCATGCCGACTAAAATTCCCAATAAAAAAAGCGCACTGATAATCACAGGTCGATAGATTGAAATGGGACGATTTCCTAAAGATAAAAAGGCAACAAACTCGTTGTTTTTAATCAAAATTATCAGCGTTAAAATCCATGCAAATACCAATGAGAGTGGCAGAGTTAACGTTAATGTAAAAAATGAATTATAAAGAATATAGAGTAACTGCAAGTTGGCAGAGTTTGGAATGTCTTTAAAGTTTTGTAAGAAATCAATTCCCACAAAAAATAGCTCCAGTGAGACTAAAACAATGATAAAATTTTTGGCGTATTTTATTAATAAATATTTGGTTAGTAGATTCAATGCCTTACTTTAGTGTAAATTTTGATTTAACTTCGTCAATTGATAGACCATTCATGATAGCATCAATTGCCTTTAAAGTATGCGACATTATACCTTCTAGTTGATTTAATTCTTCTTTTGAAAAGTTGTTGAGTACATAATTCACCACTTCACTTTTCGCTTGTGGTTTTCCTATACCAATACGTACTCGAATATAATTGTTTCCAATGTGTGCATCAGTTGAACGCAATCCGTTATGACCACCATGACCACCACCAATTTTAAATTTTACTGCTCCAAAAGGCAAATCTAAATCATCATGAATAACAATGATGTTCTGATTTTCAATTTTATAATACTCTTTAATCGCTCGAATAGCAATTCCTGAGTTATTCATATAGGTTGTGGGTTTAACATATAAAGTCTCATTGGATTTGATGACATCAGCATTGAAATTGGATTTATTGATATTTGAAGTTTGTGAGAGCGTTCTGGTTGCCTCATCGACAACCATGAACCCTATATTGTGTCTGGTCAGTGAATATTTTTCACCAATGTTACCCAAACCGGCGATTAAAAACATTATTTTGCTTTAATTACACCTGCAACTGGTACTCTTGGATCTAAGAAACACTCAACACCTTCTGGCATCTCTAAGTCTCTTACTAAGATGTTATCACCAGTATCTAAACCTGCAATTTGTAAATGGAATGATTTAGGTAAGTTTTCAAGTGTACATTTAACAGCAACTCTTGGAGTATGGTAGATAAATAGACCTTTGTTTTTTAAACCTTTTGGTGTACCTTCAGTTGTAACAGGAACTTTATAAGTAGCTTTTACACCTGGTTGTGCAACCATTAAATCAACGTGTAATAAATCAGAAGTAACTGGGTGTTTTTGATACTCTTGGATTACTACTTTATACACATTTCCGTCAACTTTTACATCAAAAGGAACTTCAGTTTTAGCTTTAACAGCTCTGATGAAGTCATTCTTTTTGAATGCAGCGTTTACGTTCTCTAAACCTTTACCATAGATGTTTGCGATTAAGTAACCATCTCTTCTTAAAGATTTTGAACCTTGTTTTGTCATACTATCTCTTGCGATACCCTCTAACATTTTGTTTCCTTATTTTAATTTAAGTTGCGGATTATATTCAATTTTACTTTAAAGATAGTTTAAGGGAAATACTCAGTTGTTCACTTTTGAAGCGGTTCAAACCAATATTCAAAAGTACTGCCGACATTTAATTGAGAGTAAACATTGACTTTGATGTTTTCATCATTGATGATTTTATTGACAATATTCAAACCAATACCAAACCCTCCTTTGGTATCATCTTCACGGTAATAACGAGAAAAAATCTTATCAGGTTCTTTAATGCCTATACCAAAGTCTTGAATACTCAGTACTACTTTATTGCCTCGTTGATGCAACATCACAACAACATCTCTCTCCTCTTTTCCATACTTAATCGCGTTTGATAAGGTGTTGTCCACGATTTTTTGCAACTTCGCTGGCACAAAAAAAATAAAAAGACCATCTTCTATTTTAGGGATGATTTTTATGCCTTTTAACTCGGCCATATCTTTAAAATAATCAATCGATTTTCTCACAAAAAAAGAGAAGTCAAGCTCTTTTTTAGGAGCAGAGTTAATTGTTTGTTCTTTGATTAAATAGTTCATGTCATTATAGATGGTTGAGAGTATTTTTGAAGCCGATTTTATACGAGAGAAGTACTTGTTTTTTCCAAATTTTTCATTGTACATATCAATATTAATATTTATAATAGAAAGCGGTGTATTAATCTCATGCATTGAATCTTTGATAAAGCCATCCAATGACTCATTCATCTGTTTAAAAGGTTTTGCAAAATTTTTTAAAATAATAAATGACAACACAAACGTCACTACAGCAATGGACATCATAACAATGACCATGTTTTTTATGATGGTGAGATTATCAAACTCTGTCATAACAACCAAATATCGTGCTTGAAAATAGCGTTTGGTTTTAAACTCATAGACAAAAGCTCGTTTGCTTTTAATTTTATTGTATCCTGCGCTTAAATAGGCAATATTACGCGAATCTATAAGTGAAAATATGGGATTAAAATTCTCATCATAAATACCCGATCGAAACTTTTTAAAACGTGGAAAAGTAAAATACTCTTCGTTGTTTGCATCATACTTTTCCATGGCATTGATGATTTGAATCCCTTTTTTCTTTAATGCAATCTCAGTTTTTGCTTCTTCAAGTTTAAACATATAATTGGCATAAATAAACAAAGGGAAAAAGAGAATTCCAAATACAATCGCCGTATAAAATACCGCATACTTTAAAGAGAAAGTTTTGTCATTGATTTTAAACGTCAAGTCTGTATCCTAAACCACGAATATTGACAATCAAATCTTTATCAAGCTTTTTTCGTAAATTATTGATTTGTACACGTACATTGGCTGGATCCACATAATCTTCCCAAACATATTGTGTGATCATCTCTGGCGTAACCACTTGATTTTTGTTTTTAATGAACAGCTCTAAAATCATCTTCTCTGTTTTACTCAATTGCACTTCGTCATCATTTTTGATGAGTTTAAAATTTTTACTGTCATAAACATAACCACACTTTAATGGCACAAGTGTACAACCTGTCTGTATAACAGAAGTTCGAAGTGCCGTTGCCACACGAAGTCTCAACTCATTTAAATCAAACGGTTTTTTAATATAATCACAACATCCACCCTCATACGCGCGCTCTAAATTATCAATCTCTGTTAATGACGTCATAAAAATAGTGGGAACGATGACTCCCTTTTTATTGAGTTTTTCTAACAGCTCAAAGCCATTGAGTTCAGGGACATTCACATCTAAAATAAGCAGATCAAAACTGCTGTTTAAAATGGTTTCATACGCCTCTTTTCCATTGGCAAAATCATAGACGGCGTAACTGCAATCTTCAAGGAGCTCTTTGACTGATTTTCGCAGACTGTATTCATCTTCTAAAAGCAATATTTTCATCGTATCTCTCCTTGTATTTCACTGTGTTTGGACTGTTGCATGATAAAATCAATCAACTCCTCTTTGGAAAGCTTAAAAAGTTTTTCTCGTGCAACCTCTTCAAACTCTGACTTGTCTCGTTCCTCCACCACATCTTTAAGATTTTTAATGTAGCCTTTTTCAATATTCATAAACATATTCTCTTCTTTATGTTTAACAAAATTATAGAAGTCTTCTGAACTGTTGTTGATGGTTATGATGTTTTCTAAAAAACTGTTTTGAGAATCACTGTAGTACTCAAATCCTTGCAAATTTAAAACTGCCACATATTTTCCCATGGCAACACCACGATTATTGCGTATATCAAATGTAGCAAAAAAGAGATCATGTTTAAACAAATACTCGTTCATAAAAAGATGTTCCATGTCTTTAGGCAAGAGTGTTTGAAGTTTAAGTAAAAGGTGTCTGTTATAATTCTCATTGACCACAATAAAATCATCTGCAATGGTTGGACTGTTTTTAAACGTATACTCATCATTCACCCACTGTTTATCTAAAAGTGGAATTAACTCAATTTTATGTGCACGTAAATGTTGCACCACAATATCATACAAAGCAAAAACCTCTATAAAACCAAGCAGTTTATCTTGTTCTACAATTGGTGTGGTGGATTTGATGTTCAGGTAGTTTCTAACATTGATATCTACCATCGAACTCTTTGAATTTTTTATACTTTTAAGATTTTTATCATAATAACTTTTAAAGTGAGTTTTAAAATATGCATCGCTGTTTGCAGCACAATACAAAGACTCTTTTGTTAATACTTGAACAAACACTTTATTGCTTTGAAAATTGGTACGTAAGGTATTGTTCATTTGCTCTAAAAAGGCATTGAGCACCTCTGTTTTTTGTTGTAAGATGGACTCTTGTAACAGTGTCGTTTGAGCCAACGTTGAACTGATGGTAATCAAATCTTGTTTGATATTATTCGTTGTAGAAGTTAAAACTTTACTCACATTGTCATACACCGTCTTTTGTTCATTGAGAAAAATCGTTTCATTGATTTTATACAATCCAATTGAACTGATGATAAAAAAGATGATTCCAAAGTAGAGCATTCGTTTTTTCATAAGTGATTTTATCATTATTTTATAAAAATTGCTGTAAATTTATTCACTTTTTCTATGATAGAAATATAATTTATAATTATTATTGGAGTAACTTATGTACAAAGGTTTCATTCTTCTGTTTCTATTATTTTCAACACTGTTTGCACAACCACTTGAAACACTAAGCTCTTATGATGCAGCAATTAAAAAGGGTCTCAAAGAGAACAAACGTGTTTTAATGCTCATATACTCTGATTACTGTTCTTGGTGTGAAAAGATGCAAAAAAAAACTCTGAGTAATGAAAAAGTAGTTGCATTTATTCAAAAAGATTTTGTATTTGTGAAAATAAACCGTGAAAAAGGAGAGTATCCCAAAGAGTTTATCCCCAGATTTATTCCAACAACCTATTTAATTGATCCAAAAAGTCAAGAAGAAATTTACGCACTGTATGGATATAAAACAGCCACACAATTTTTAGATGAACTTTCAGATGAGTGATTATTTTTTCAAATTGGTGATATAGTAGTGAATGGAGACCAACTCTTCGTTGGTTAAGAAGTATGTGGGCATGAACAAAGATTTGTTCTCTTTTTGACTCAAACTGTGTTTAAACTGTTCCCATGTTACATTGCTGATTTTAGGACCATAAAGTTGTTTCTCATTCCCTTTATCACCTTTATACGTCGCAATAAGTTTTCCTTCACCTTTTTCGCCATGACACTTGTTGCACCCTATTCCTCTTGGATTTTCATACAACATTTGTCCATACTCATACTTGGTAATAAACGAATAATCAATAACAGAGTATGCCTGCAGATAAAAAGGTAAACACAGAAACAGCATAAATAATTTATACATTGGAACCTTTGGTTATGTTTGATAAGTGCTATTATAACTTCAAAAAAATTAACACAAGATTTTATTAACCTATTCATAACCTCTTTTTCGTTAATATATTGCCTTAAAAACAAAACTTAAGGTCTTAAACGAATGAATATACTTGATGGAAAAGCATTATCGCAAAAAATCAAAGAAGAGGTCAAACTAGAGACACAAAAACTACAGGCTGAAAAGAATATCACACCTGGACTTGCTGTAATTTTAGTGGGGAATGACCCTGCAAGTGCTGCATACGTAGGTATGAAAAGTAAGGCATGTAAAGATGCAGGTATTTACTCTATTGTTCATGAAATGCCTGAAACGATCTCTCAAGAATCTATTTTAGAAATTCTTTCAATGATGAATAAAAATCCAAATATTGATGGTATTTTAGTGCAATTGCCCCTTCCAAAACATATTGACACAACTGCAATTTTAGAAGCCATTGATCCTAAAAAAGATGTGGATGGTTTCCATGCATACAACGTAGGACGAATGACATCTGGATTGGATGCGTTTGTTCCTGCAACGCCTTATGGAGTGATGGAACTTTTAAAAGAGTACAACATTGACCCACAAGGAAAAGATGTGTGTGTTGTGGGTGCCAGTGATATTGTAGGAAAACCAATGGGAACGCTTTTATTAAATGCCAATGCCACTGTGACCACTTGCCATATTTACACAAAAGATTTAAAAGCTCATACAAGCAAAGCCGACATTATTTGTGTGGGAGCTGGGGTTGTTAACTTGATTAAAGAGGACATGGTAAAAGAGGGAGCGATTGTTGTGGATATTGGTATTAACCGATTAGACAATGGTAAACTTGTAGGTGACGTTGATTTTGAAAACGTTGCTCCTAAATGTTCATACATTACTCCAGTACCTGGTGGAGTGGGACCAATGACCATTGCCATGCTTTTAAAGAACACCATTAAAGCTGCAAAAATGAGAGAAAGCCGAGAAAAATAATGCTCAATAAAATTTACCGATGGTCCTCTTCTTGGACGGGGACGATAATCATTGTATTAACCATCATCTTCTTTGTTGCTCAAGCTTTTGTTATCCCAAGTGGAAGTATGAAAAACACACTTCTTATTGGAGACATGTTGTTTGTAAAGAAGTTTTCATACGGGATTCCAACACCACGAATTCCTTGGCTTGAAATCAAAGTACTGCCTGATTTTAATGACAATGGACACCTAATTGAAGGTGATAAACCTCAAAGAGGAGATATCGTAGTTTTCAGATACCCGCACAATGAAGCCATTCACTATGTTAAACGTCTGGTTGCAACAGGTGGAGACTTGATTGCAATGAAAGACAAACATCTGCTTTTACACCCAAAAGAGGGAAATGAGTATGTGCTTAAAAACTATGACAAAGAGAGCATTCTTTCTATCATGGGAAAAATGTGGATTGTGGACCCATATAAAAAAGAGCACCCAGGGATTCACAATGACCCAAGTGTGGTTAAAGATGGCTTAACACCGTATCAACTCTTTGATATGTTGCCTGTGGAAGTACCTGAGGGGGAATACTTTATGATGGGTGATAACCGTGACCACTCTAACGACTCACGATTTTGGGGTACAGTACAATACAAACATATTGTAGGAAAACCTTGGTTTATCTACTTCTCATGGGATGAGAACAAAGAGATCAGATGGAACCGAATTTTTAGAAGCATTGAGGGCATCGAAGATGAGATGTTCGGAAAAGAGATAAAAATAGAACACAAAGAAGGGATATATTAATGACTTATTATATTGGTGCAGACCATGCAGGTATTGATATCAAAGCTTATGTAAAAGAACTTTTTGAAAAAAAAGGTCATGAAGTGATCGACTTAGGTCCCAACACAAAAGATAGAGTGGACTACCCTGATTTTGCTGCAAAAGTATGTCAAGAAGTTTTAGCCAATGAAGGAAGCAAAGGTATTTTAATTTGTGGTTCTGGAATTGGTATGTCTATGGCTGCGAATAAATTTGATGGTATTCGAGCAGCCCTTTGCCATAACGAATACTCAGCAAAAATGGCCCGAGAACACAACGATGCCAATGTTATTTGCTTAGGTGAACGAGTGAGTGGTTATGGCATGGTTGAAGCCATTGTTGATGCATGGTGTAAAGCCTCTTTTGAAGGGGGACGACACACAAAACGTGTAGAGAAAATCAATAACCTTTTTGGAAGTTGTAGAGCATAAACTAAAGAGATTTTATCTCTCTAGTTTCATCCACAATCCATCTTCATTGTCATAATAAGAGTTCAACTCTTTTTTTATTTTAAATCCAAACTTTTCATACAAAGCAATCGCTTTACTGTTACTCTTTCGAACCTCTAAAGTAAATGTGTGTTTATCCAACATTTTTAAGCTTTCACTTAATAACTGAGAAGCAATATTTTGACCTCGATACTCAGGTTTAATGGCCAAAGAATAAAGACGATAAGAGTTTTTTCGTCGTAACCATAAAATATATCCTACGATTACCCCATCCAATACTGCTTTATAGAGCATGCCTTTTTTCACATGATAATAAAAAGAGGCTTGACTCAAAGCAAAAGGCTCGTTTAAAAACACCTCTTGCTCAATTTGATGTAACGCTTGTACATCATAAGCGTACGTTTTTTCTATTATCATTTTTGGTAAATGGTATACTTAGGAATCAATCGGTCTGGTCGGTATGACATTTTTACTTTTTTCAAGTTTTCAAATCCCATGTCATCTCCAATGTTGATATACTCTGTTCCATAATACTCTTTTAAGAGTTTTGAAAACTCTCTGAAAATAAACTGTGCACACCCAAGAACCTCAAAGTCTGTTTTTTCAATGATCACACTTGAAGTGGTTTCGTTGATTTTCTCACCCACGGTAAACCCTTTAATCTCACCATTGATATAAATGACAATTCCAATCAAGTTTAACTCATCAAAAAACTTCAACATTCGTTGTACGGCATGTTTCTCTTGGAAAATACCATCTAAGAAAATATCAGCTTCTTCTTTTGGCATATACTTAATCCTATCACTGACCCATTTGTTAAACAGTTGCATGATTTGCACACTATGCTCTTGAGCATTTAAGCGTACAATCTCATAATCTGAGTAGACAATATTGAATTTATTAATCTCATTTCGTTTTGAGTGAAACGCTTTTCCTTTAAGCTCAATGAGTTTATCACTGCTGTAAATATAATCCACCAGCTTTTTCTCAATAACATAATCTTGCAATGCATCAAAGATAACCGTACCCTCTTCTAATGACTCCACGAAATTTTCAAGCATTCTTTCATCCACATACTCAATCTTTGAGTAATAAAGGGAACTGTTGTTTTCATTCATGATTTTAAAACACTCTAAAATTGCTTTGTGTTGATACTCTTTTTTACCAATAGGTGGCAACAACATTGCAAGTTCTCCGCCACTTAAAGCAAAAAGACAAAAGCAATCTTCAATGATGGCAAAAAACCCAGTTGAGTTTGATAACCAGATAAAGTTTGCGGCAAATGTATAGTCACTGATATCTGAAGAGAGCTCTTTTAAATAGTGTTGCATGGTCTCTTTGGTTGTGATATCAAAACTTTTTAATGTGTGTTGACCTATTTGAATAGATGCCAATTTTTTTCCTTATATTTTTTTGGAATAATACATCATTTTTTTCATTTTGCGTCAAAAATAAAAAAAATTTATTGTAAGCGCCTATTTATCAATATTATGTGATAATGAAAATAAAAAAAGGACACGCCATGAGAGAAGATTGGATGGCATATTTAGTCGTTTTTACCGTTGTTGGCTTAATGCTTTTAGGTAAGAAGATGATGTTTTTTGCAAAAGATTCAGCTCCTTTAGAAGATGAAGAGTAATGCTTAACCCTAAAATTATTGATTATATATTTTCTTCTGCTTCCATTCAACGGTGGAATGACTATCCAAGAATGGTTGAACTTGTTGAGTTGGACAAACAAGCACACAAGTTTATCATCGCTTATTTTATTGCTAAGTTAGAAGATGGTGTCAACATGACGCACCTGATTGAAGCAGGTATTTTTGAATTCTTAAGACGTGTGGTTGTTACAGATATCAGACCCGATGTTTTCAGGAAAGCACTACAAAAAAAAGCACCTGAAATCAATGCATGGGTGATTTCAAAACTGAAAGACTCCATTGAAGATATTGACAGCGGTAACTTTTTAAATAAGTTTGAAGAGTATCTCAATGATCCAAAAATGTATGAAAAAGAGCGCTTTATTTTAAAAGCCGCTTCATATATCTCTACAAAATGGGAATTCTCAATTGTCTATCAAACCAGTGCTTTTTTAAATGACATTGAAGATGTTAAAAAGAGTGTTGAAGAGGAGATTGAAGACTATTATGAACTCATCAGTGTACGTAAAATTGCACTGAATAAAAAGCTCTCTAGGCTTATTGATTTAAGTGGACGTTTACGATTTCAAAAGCGTTGGGCACAAACACCAAGAATCCCAGAGACTTCAGTACTTGGGCACATGCTCACTGTGGCACTCTTTGGATACTTCTACTCACTGGAAGTGAATGCTTGTGATAAACGAATAGAGAATAACTTTTTCACTGCACTCTTTCATGACCTTCCAGAAGCACTCACACGAGACATCATTTCACCAGTGAAATACAGTGTAGATGAGCTTTCAGATATCATCAGTGAGTATGAAATCATCAAAATTGAAGATGACATCATGCCGTGTGTTCCTGAAAAAATACGTCCAGAATTTGCTTATTATTTAGGATTGTATGATGGCGTAAAAGATGAGTTTTTGGATAAGATTAATCAAAATGGAATCAAAGTAGTTGACAATGGTTTGGCTGCGTATAATTCTGATAAGTACAATGGGATTGATGGAAAAGCACTCAAACAGTGTGATAAACTCTCTGCTTTTGTGGAAGCAAGTCTCTCTATTTCACATGGAATTAAATCCAATGATTTAATTACAGGGAAAAAAGAGATTGTAAAAGGGCTTAAAACCATTGAAACCGTTGATTTCCAAGCCATTGGAAGTGATGTGGACCACTATTTTGGTACCACAGGTCAAACGCAAGCGCGTATTGACTTTGACTAAAAGAGCAAACCTCTTTTAGTCAAGATAGCTTCTATTAAAACTTGAATTTCAAGTTAAAGTAAGCGTATCGTCCTGGTTCATTTAGAAGCATTGCTTCTGTTGTTCCTGCACTGATAAGCGTCAAGTCTGCATAGCTATTTGAAACTGCATAGGTTTTATCCAATACGTTATCTACTCCTAAAGTAATATCAAAATGTTTTGATAACTCTTGGTTATATTTTAAGTTTAAAATTCCATATCCACCTAATGCTTGTTCTCCATTATCTTCATCATAATTGCTCCATGATTTTGCAGCAACAACCTCAGCAGAAAATTTTGATTTCTCATACTCATAATTAAATGCGATGTTGGCTTTAAGTGGTGTAATATCTGCTAAGTCTGTATCACTTTGACCATCAAAGGCTTCATCTTTTTTCCCTCTTTGATATGCTAAACCATAATCAATAGAGATTTCATCGGTTGCATAATACGCCCCACTGATATCTAAACCATAGATTTTAGCATCGATATTTTCGAATTTATTGCTTGCATTTGAAGTGTTCAAATAGATGTAATCTTTAAGCTTAGAGTAAAATGCTTTGGTTTTAATCGTGAAATTGCCTATGATTTTTTCAAATCCTAAATCAATCTCATAGTTTTTTGTTTCATCCAAATCAGGTGTTCCAGTCACTCCACCTGCACTGGTTAAGAGGTATAACTCTCTTGCATCTGGAACTCTCATCGATTTTCCGATTCCTGCAAAATATTTTGTGGTTTCATTGGCTTCATACGTTGACATGATGTATCCTGAGAATCCATCGTAATCATTATCATCTTGATTGCCTGCCGTTTCAATCTCTGTATCATCATATCGAACACCCGTTGTCACGCTTAAATCACCAAATTGTGTCTCAAACTTTGCAAACAAAGCTTTGTTTTTAGTATCGGTGCTTGGAATACTGTCCCCCATGTATGGGTTCATTTTGTTATAGTACTCCCCTTCCCATGTTCGTTTACTTAAATCAATCCCATAAGTTAACAAAGACTCAGAAATCTCCGTGCTGTTTTTAACTTTAAACCCACGCATTTTTGATTTCATGTGGTTCGTCATCTCCATGGCACCATTATTTCTGTATGTCGTTGCCATAGGGTGGTCTACTTTAGAATAGTAGTAATCTATATTTAACTCTTTTGAAAATGCACCTAAATCAACTGCTTTATACCCAATAGTATAGATGTCAGAATCATCATACAAAGCATCCATTGGAGTATTGGCATACAATACATCGTCACTTCGGTTAGCTGTGTATGAGAAATTAATCTCTTGATTATCCGTAAGATTAAAATAGAGTTTAGTTAAAAGTGTACTTTTTTCATACGCTTCCATATCTTCATAATCTTTACTATAACGTCGAGTATTCGTTATATCTTGCTTTTTTTGTTGTTCATAGAGCGTATCACCATTCCCATCTTCATATTGATCACTGCTTTCAGTAGATACAGATACTAAAGCTCTTACAAAATCATTTCCCCCGCTGACTGTAGCACTTCCTTTTCTATAATCAAAGCTTCCCATGTTGAAGTTGATGTCTCCTTGAACCCCTTTTTTAGGCTTCTTGGTCTCTACTTTTACAATCCCACTTAATGTACCAAAATTTTCTACATCAAAAGGACCTTCTGATACCACGACACTCTCTACGTTGTTACTTAGCACATGAGAAGTTGGTGGATCCATTCTATTTGGGCACGCTCCATAAATCTTAGCCCCATCAATAGTCACGTTGATGTTATCTCGTTTTTGTCCTCGAAGCAAAATATCATTGGCAATCCCACTTCGTCGAATCAAAGAGATTGAAGGTAGGTTTTTACTTAATGCCTCTGCTAAATCGGCACTTTTAATATCTTCACTGCTGACATTACTGACCACTTCACTTGTCACTGTTTCATTTACACTTACTGTTGGTGTTGTAATCTCATTGGCACTTAATATGGAGGTGCAAATGAGAGATAAATAGACTCGTTTTTTCATCTTCTTCCTTTGAATAATTTGGACAATTATTTCAAAAGTATGTTAATTGTTTGTTAATTCTTCTCTATGTTGGATTAAATCGTTCTATGATATAATCACGAAAATACAGGAGCAGTTATGGCAAAGATTATTTTGGATGTACCCGATAATCACCTCAACAATGTTTTGAATGTTATAAAGAGTCTGAAATCTGAACTTATTACGAAAGTTCAAACAGAAGATTCAACGATTCAACCTATTTCTTCTTCCCTGCCACAAAATGAAAAATACCGACCCAAAGCGACTCCAATACAAAAGAGCCGTTCACGTTACCTCTCACCCGAAGAGTTCAAAAAAAGATTAACAGGAAAAAACTGATGCAATATATTTTAGGCTTTATTATACTACTGGCACTGGTGGTGTTTGTTCTTTATAAAATCAATGACCGATTTGAAAAAAAAGAGTTTACGATACTCATGATGATCGTCGTTGTAACCATTGTGGGCTATAATTTTTACGACCATAAAAAAGAGGAGTTTTTTCCAAAACTCTTTAAAGAGCACTATTTTCAAACACACAATATTGAGATAGACAAGCTTTCTTATACACTGCAAAACAACCAACAGTTAAATGCAAAAGATAAGTTTATCTATAACTTTTCATACCTCATTCACAAAGAAGACAAAAGTTATCTGTGTGAAGCAAATGGTGTAACCATAAACAAAATTGAAGACACCTATGTTTTTGATAAATATGAGGAAAATTGTAAGGAACAATGACACACAAAGAGTATTTAAAACAGATTGAGAAAACCCTCAAACAAATCAAGCAACTGCCAATAGAACAACTTGATACAAATACCAAAATACTCAAACTCGCTTTTGATATTGCGTATAAGAACAGACTCTTTGCACTGTATGGTTTTGAAACCAAAGAGCAACATCAACTCAAACTCCAACTCTTTGAAAAACTCACACCCATTTCAGGGAGTCTTTCCTTTTTAGCCATACAAATCTTAGCAGCCAATGCTATCATGAATAAAAATGATTTTAAACGAAAAAAACACTACTTTCACAAAAAGTGTGGCATTGCCATCAACCATTTAAGAGCACCTGAAACTTTAGTTGAAGCAACAAAATGTCGCGGAGGTTACAGACTCAATGGTACACTCACATGGGCCAGTGGTTATAACATATTTGAGCGTCTTTTAATTGGTTTTCATTTTAATGGACAAGAGTATGAAGTGATGAGTAAATTCAAACCGCAAAAAGGGTTTATCTTAAGCGAAGCGCCACAAACTTTTGTAGGCTTTGGCTTAAACACCGTCAACATTCAACTCAAAGAGTATTTTGTTAAAGAAAAAAACATTGTCTCTTCTAACCCTATTGGCAACTACACTAAAAACAAATCGGTTTCAAAAACAATTCATTACAGTCTATATGGATTAGGTTGTGGCGTCATCAAACATATAGACAACACTACTTTAAAATCTTTTGCACACCAACATCTTAAAGAGTATAAACAGCAATTTATAACTTCCAACAGTGGAGAAGAACTTGATGTATTAAGAGTAGAACTTTTTCACTTCTTACAAAAAATCATTACAACGGCAATGATTCAAAATGGAGGAAAATCGATACTTATCACACAACATTTACAACAATATTATCGTGAGTTGATCATGTTCAACTGCAATGGTTTGAACCAGACCATTAAAGATATATTTTTACATAAATTGCTTGACTAAATATATGCCTCAAAAGGCATATATTATTGTCCACCACCAATTTCTGCACCTAATTCAGCGTGAACATCGGGATGTGTTGTTTTATCATAAACTTGTTTAGAACGTTTAAGAGCTTGAATGAGTTCATCTACTTTAGAATATGGTATTTTCACTTCAACTTCTCCATCAAACTCTTTAATATCCAGTTTAATAATTGGGTCACTGTAATCCCCATATGGTTTTTCTACATAGGAGACGTCGATTTCATCTTCACTTAAATGATGTGCTAAATGAATAGATTTGATTTTTGTTACTTCTGACATGTTAAACTCCTTTTCATAGTTTCATTTTCATCATAACACTATTATGAACAATGCACCATAAACATTGAAATTTAATTTTTATATTTTAAGTTTTGGATAAAAATTTGCTTCAAATAATTTTTTTAGAGTAAGAGTGGGTCTTATTGAGGTTTGAACCCACTTTTAGATTTACATACATGAGGGAAAAGACAATTATCACAATCTGGACTGACTGCTTTACAGATATATCGCCCAAACAAAACCATCGCTTGGTGGAAGATATGCAAGTCTCCTTTAAGCTTTTTAACCAAATGTGCTTCTGTTTGCTCAACAGTCTTACCATCGCTTAACCCAAGCCTATGAGAGACTCGAAATACATGCGTATCTACTGCCATGACATTTGCCCCTTCGGTTTCAATCATAAAGACATTGGCTGTTTTATTTCCCACACCTGCTAGTTTGATTAACTGCTTCGTGTCATGTGGAATTTCTCCATCATGCAATGTGACAACACTTTGTGCCATCTTAATAATATTTTTAGCTTTGTTGTTAAAGAATGAACAGGCTTTCAGTAACTCTTTCACCTCCTCTAAAGAGGCATCTGCTAAATGATAGGGAGTAGGATATTTCTCAAACAACGCTGGCGTAATAATGTTCACACGCTTATCGGTGCATTGAGCAGAAAGAATAATGGCAATCAGAAGTTCAAAGTCATTTCTGTACTGCAATTCGGTGACAGCATCAGAGTATTTTTCTATAAATGCTTCTTTAATGATTTCTATCTCTTTTTTGGTTGCTTTTTTCATGAGGAATATTTTAGTGTATTATTTTGAAAACTGGTTTAAATACATTCTTTAAGATAGATTAGAATACAATAAAGTGACAAAAGGAATAGAATGTTAGAACATGAAATTGAAAATAAATATAATAAAAATTTGCCACTTTATCAACGTGCAGAAAAAAATGTTAGTGAGGCAATTAAAGAGTTTTTAAAAACTAATAATATTCCATTTGTTAACATAGAATCTAGAATTAAAAAATTTGATTCATTTTTTGAAAAAATATCAAGAAAACAATATGATAACCCTTTTAAAGAAAATGAAGATTTTTGTGGAATTAGAATTATTTTATATCATCTTGAAGATATAAAACATTTAGAGAACATTATTGAAGAAAATTTTTTAATTGAAGAAAAAGTTAATAAATCTGAAAAACTTGAAAGTAATGAGTTTGGCTATCGTTCAAACCACATCATTATAAAAATTAAACCTGAATGGTGTGTAACTCCAAATTACAAAGGCTTAGATGACATTAAAATAGAAATACAAATACGCACAGCATTAATGCATACATGGGCTGCAATTGAACATAAACTAGGTTATAAAAACAATCAAGAACTTCCAACAAATCTTATTAGAAAACTATATTTGATGAGTGCTCTTTTAGAGAATGCAGATATGCAATTCCAAGAAATAAAAAATGAGGCTGAGAATTATCAACAGAAAACTGTAGAAGAATCTAAGAAAGTAGGTAAATTTACTGGTAGCAAATTAAATATTGATACATTAAGTGCATTGTTAGAATATTATTTTCCAGAGTACGAAGAAGAAGAAGCTCTGGAGAAGGCTCTATTAAACAGCATTATAAAAAATTCATTAACAATTGATACTATAGTAAAATATGCAGAAAAAATAGTACCTTTGACTCCATATATTGATAAAAAAATTAACTCAAAAATGAAAACTACTCGTGCAAATGTTTTATCATATGCATTGGAAACATTTATTCCTAAGATGTACGATGAAACAAAAATGACCCAATCAAGAATAGATATAATCAAAGGATTAAAAGAAAAAGCTAATCTTACATAATATCCTATTTTTTAAAAGGTCAAGGCCAGCAGTAAAAACCGAGGGAGGAGTTTACTTGTAGTAAATGACTCTCTTGATTTTTACAATAACGCAGAGATTTTGAAAAAGAGGATATTTCTACCTATAATTTTTTTATTTTCTCAATTTCGTCTCGCAGTCGTATCGCCTCTTCAAAGTTCAAGTCGCCTGCCGCCTTCTTCATCTGCTTATTGAGTTCCACGAGCAACTTCTTACGCTCACTTGCTGGCATCTTATCGAGTCTGTTTTTCTTCAATGCCACATCGTCATACTCTTCCATTTTCAAATTCTCATCTAAAGAGCGAATCGTACTTTTGGGTGTAATGCCATGCTCTTTGTTAAAAGCTTCTTGTATTTCACGTCGTTCATTGGTAACATCAATGGCAAACTGCATGGAGTCTGTGATTTTCTTAGCAAACAACAGTACACGGCCATTTTGGTTACGTGCCGCACGACCAATGGTTTGTATTAGTGACGTTCTACTTCGTAAGAACCCTTCCTTATCCGCATCTAAAATTGCGACCAATGAGGTTTCAGGGATATCCAACCCTTCTCGAAGCAAGTTAATCCCCACTAAAATATCAAACTCCCCTAACCTCAAACTTCGTATGATTTGGTTACGTTCAATGGCATCAATCTCTGAGTGCATGTACTTAATTCGTAGGCCTAAATCCGCATAATAAGAGCTCAACTCTTCTGCCATCTTTTTGGTTAATACGGTCACTAACACTCGTTCATTTTTAGCCACCACTTTTTTAATCTCATCATGCAAGGTCTCAACTTGATACTCACTGTCTTTGATTTCAATGATAGGGTCAAGCAGACCTGTTGGACGAATGACTTGGTGTGCTACGACTGAACTCATAGAGGTTTCAAGCTCATTGGGTGTGGCAGACACAAAGAGATAATGGGGTGCTTTATTGATAAACTCATCAAACATCAAAGGTCGGTTGTCCAATGCACTTGGCAATCTGAATCCATAATCAACCAATACCTCTTTACGGCTTCTATCGGCTGCATGCATTCCTCGAAACTGCGGCAATGATACATGAGATTCATCAACTATGAGTAAAAAATCTTCATCAAGCATTTGAAAATAATCAAGCAGTGAGTATGGCGTTTCTCCCGGTTTTTTATCCGTTAATAAACGTGCATAGTTTTCAATTCCTTTACACATACCCGTGCTCTCTATCATCTCAATATCAAACTCAACTCTTTGTTTCAATCTTTGATACTCTACGAGCTGGTCATTTTCTTTAAAATAAGCCAATCTCTCATCCAGTTCATTCTCTATTTGTTTAACAGCATTGGCCAATCGATCTTGTGAAACGATAAAAGGGTTTACTGAATAAATCGTAATATCTTCTAAATCTTTGAGTTTGGTATTGGTCAAATACTCATGTTTGGTGATGCTTTCTATCTCATCTCCAAAAAACTCAATACGTAAAAACTCATCTTCCCAATACGCAGGGAAAATATCAATAACATCACCATTGACTCTAAAATCTGCACGGTCAAAAAACTTATCGTTTCGTTTGTATCCCATCTCTACAAGTTTAAGTAAAAGTTGCCGTTGGGAGTACTCAAATCCCACTTCAAGTCTTTGAACATTGGCTTGGTACTCTTGAGGATTTCCTAACCCATAGTTTGCTGATACTGAAGCAATCACAATAACATCATTAAATGATAGCAGTGAAGCTGTGGCGCTCAGTCTCAAACGTTCAAGCTCTGCATTAATTGAACTGTCTTTTTCAATGAACAAATCACTTCTTGGAATATAGGCTTCAGGTTGATAATAGTCATAGTATGAGATAAAGTACTCTACGTGATTTTTTGGGAAAAACTGTTTAAACTCACTGTAGAGTTGCGCTGCAAGCGTTTTATTGTGCGTCATAATGAGCGTTGGTTTTTGAGTTTTTTCAATAATTTTTGCCATGGTGTAGGTCTTACCACTTCCTGTGACCCCTAATAGCGTGTTGTATTGATTGCCTTCTAAAATAGAGTTACTCAATGACTCAATGGCTTGTGGTTGATCTCCAGCAGGTTCATATTTACTGACTACTTCAAATTTAGCGATGATTTCTCCTTTAGTTCAGTGCCACTTTTTTAAACTCATGTAATTGTAATACCACATACTCTTTGGAACAAAAAAGTGAAGGGATATTGACATAACGTTTGTTGTTAAACTCAAACTCTTTGCCTTGGTGAAAGTGCCCCTCAACAACGATGTCACTGTTGTAGTTTTCTAGTCGTGTTTGCACCTTTTTATCAAAGCCTGTGTAGGTTCTACAAATCATCTTTTCACGTAAGGCATAATCAATTTTTTTTGATAACCAATGTGAAAAGTCAATCATATTTAAAAATTTCAGAAGCGGGTGATTTCGTATAATTGCACAATAAATATTGTACGAAGTGTTTTCAAAATTATCTCCATGTGAAAGCGCTACACTCTTACCATCATAGGTGCCTAGAAGTGGTTGGTTCTCTCGAGCAATGACTTGAACATTGGGGAACAGTCTCTCTAAGTTATAGTCGTGATTCCCCTCTAAATAGAACATCTCAATGCTTTGTGAAAGTTCATTGATAGTGTCAATCAAGGCTTGGTTTTGTTTGATAAAATAAAAAGACTCTTGTGTGATAAAATCAAACATATCCCCCATCAAAAAGAGTTGAGATGTTTTGATTTCTCCCTCTTTTACTTTTTGTAAAAACACAGAGAAATCATGGCGCAAAGCGTTGAAGTGTGCATCTGCTACAAAAACAGCATTCTCCTCTATATTAAGGCACATAGGCAATATTAGGTACTCCTAAAGCTTCATCAAACCCACACATAATATTGGCATTAGCAACTGCTGCACTGGATGCCCCTTTAAGCAAGTTATCAATGGCCGTGTTGATAAAGAGTGCATTTCCATTTTTAGCAACAAAGATATCGCAAAAGTTGGTACCTGCTGTTGATTTGATGTCCACTGGTTTATCTTTGATTCGAACAAATGGCGCATCTTTATAGGCATTTTTCAACACTTCAACAGGATCAATATCCTCTTTTAAGGTCACATAAGTACTGACTAACATTCCTCGTGTAGCATTGATTAAGTGTGGTACAAAGTTGATGTTTAACTCTTTATTCCCCAGTTTTTTTACTTTCTCAATGATTTCAGGCATGTGTCGGTGTTTGAACGGATTGTATGCAAAGATGTTCTCATTGACATTACAAAATGCCGTTACTTCACTCAGTTTTTTACCTGCTCCACTTACTCCTGATTTTGCATCCACAAATACAGGAATGTTTTCATCTAAGTAAGGAACAAACGGTAAAAGTCCTAAGAGTGTTGCTGTTGGATAACACCCTGGATTGGCCACTAGATTTGTGGTTTTAATTTGTTCTTTATAGTACTCAGGAAGACCATAGACTGCTTGTGGTAGATGCTCTTTATCTTCATGGGCACAATAATTTTTCTCATAGGTTTCAAGTTCAAGTCGATAATCTGCACTTAAATCAACCACTTTTACCCCTAATTCTAAAAGCTCTTTGGCAAAGCCCATAGAGGTTTGGTGAGGAAGTGCAAGAAATGCCAAGTCTGCATTTTCTGCAACATCTTTGGCTTGTGCTTTTTGTACATCCATGCTGATTACATTTTGTAAACACGGGTGCAATTCATCTACTCGTTGCTCTCCTGTTGAATTGGCAATATACGTAATATTAAATTTTGGGTGGTTCACAAGCATCTTTACGAGTTCTAAGCCCGTATAACCTGTGGCACCAATAATGGCTACATTCATTATAGTTCTAACTCCTTGTAAAATACGTCCAATACTTCAAATTTTTTCTTTCCCCCAGGAAGTTCAGCCGTGAATTCATCACCTTCTTCTTTTCCTAAAAGCTGTTTTGCTAAAGGTGAGTTAAAAGAGATTAATCCCTTTTCAGCACTACTCTCAACTCCACCTACAATTGAGTATTGGAATTCTTCATCTGTTTTAACATCGATTAAATTGACTGTTGAACCAAAGCTTACTCTGTCGTGTGGCAAATTTTCTGGGTCAATAATCACTGCTTTAGAAATCAATGCACCTAACTCCGCAATTTGTATATCAAGCAATTTTAATTTATCTTTTGCGGCGTGATACTCTGCATTCTCTTTTAAATCTCCCAATTGCCTTGCTTCATCTAAAGCAATCACTGTCTGAGGTCGTTCTGTATTTTTTAAAAATTCTAATTCAGTTGTAATTTTTTCATATCCGACTCTCGTCATTGGTTCTTTTTCCATGTCTGTCTCCAAAACTATTTATGATATAATACCGAAAAATTAATAAAGGGCAAATCTAAATTTGCTTTAAGAGAGATAGAACGTGTCAAAATACGATAGAACGATAAAACTTTTTGGTGAAGATAATTTCAAAAAATTTCAAAACAGTAAACTCATACTTTTAGGTGTGGGTGGTGTTGGCAGTTTTGCACTGGATGCACTTTATAGAACAGGTATTACGGATATTACCATCGTGGATTTTGATACATATGAAGAGTCAAACCTCAATCGACAACTGGGAAGTGAAGGCAATATTGGGCGAGTCAAAGTAGAAGCACTCAAAGAGAAATACCCTGAAGTAACAGCCATTCATGCCAAGCTCGATGCAGATTGGATTGATGCACACGATTTTAAACAATACGATTTGATTTTAGATGCCATTGATGATATTAAACCCAAAGTGCATTTAATCAAAAAATACTACAACCGAATTATCAGTACCAGTGGCGGTGCCAAACGAATTGACCCATCAAAAATTGAGTACAAGTCAATTTGGGATACCTATAATGACCCATTTATACGAAAAATCAGAAATGAACTCAAAGCTCAAGGCTTTAAAAAGAAATTCAAAGTTATTTTTTCAAGTGAAACCCCTAATTGTATTGAAAAAGGGAGTTTTGAAGGTGTGACAGGTTCTTTTGGATTGATGATGGCATCGATAGCGATTCAAAAACTCTTGGCTCGAAAATAAAATAAAAAACAAAAGTAATTTATAAGATAAAAAGATATATAATTGAACTAATATGACAAAAGGAATAATATGAGTATAGGTAAAGATGTAGAGCAAATGACGCAAGCGCATTTGAGAAATGTTCAGCAACTTGCAGTATTTTATACAGGTTCTGGAAGTGTCTACGCAATCAACATTGCAAAAATCAAAGCTTTTATTATCACTGAAGAGGTAACTATTACGGATACGCCAACCGATACAGACATAGTTGCTGGTATTGCTACTATTCGTGGGGAACCTGTTACTCTCATCAACTTAGATATTTGGTTGGGTAAAAAACCACCTGAATCTACAAAAGATTATAAACTGATTATTTACTGTGAATTCAACCATAAAAAAGTGGGATTCTTAATCAAAGATATGATTAATATTGTTGAAAAAACAACCGAAGAGTTACGAAACTCTGAAGAACAAAACTCTAAGATTACTTATACAACCTATGTAAAAGTCAACAACGAAGATAAACTTTGTACCGTATTTAATGCAGAACAACTCTTAAGAGACATTGGTTGGACAAGCAGTGGAGATGATGAAGTCAACAAATATGTGAATGAACCTATCCACACAGATAAGCTTGTTCTTGTAGCTGAAGACTCTGCAGTTGCACGAGAGATTGTTAAAAAATTCTTACAAAAAGTACAAGTACGATTTGAGATTTTCAACAACGGTCAAGAGCTTATTAACCGTCTGAATACTGTAGATCCAAATGAAGTGGGATTGATCATTACTGATATTGAAATGCCAGAAAAAGATGGGTATCAAGTAGCAACGTTTGTAAAAGACAGCAGTAAATTTGCCTCAATTCCAGTGATTGTAAACTCTTCGATGACAACCGATGCAGTTGTAGGTAAAATGAATGCCATTGGTGTTGACGGATTCATTGGAAAAACAGATATTCCAAGAATGTACGCCATGACGAAGAAGTTCTTAGAGAACTAAAAACTCGTATCATCAGGAGAACTTTCTCCTGATTATTCTATACTCTCCAACCACTTTTCAAATATTTCAATCTGACTTTTCGTCTGTTGGGAGGATGTACCTCCATAAGAGTTTCGTGCATTCATTGAGTTTCTTAAATTCAAGAACTCAACAACTTCTTCATCAATGTTTGCAATGTCCGTATGCGCACTTCTGATTTCATCAATATTGAGTTCACTCATATCTTTAGAAAGCTCATCTGCTTTGGAAACCA
The DNA here is from genome assembly GCF_004116335.1 of Candidatus Marinarcus aquaticus. Classification (NCBI taxonomy): domain Bacteria; kingdom Pseudomonadati; phylum Campylobacterota; class Epsilonproteobacteria; order Campylobacterales; family Arcobacteraceae; genus Candidatus Marinarcus; species Candidatus Marinarcus aquaticus. The sequence goes on along the minus strand of NZ_PDKN01000001.1, from coordinate 196,312 downwards.
CAGATTTAGTGATATAGTATGCCGTTCTAAATGGCATGTTTTGCTTTTGTACCAAATAATCTGCCAAATCCGTTGCACTTAAGTGCCCTATTTTACAAGCACTCTCCATGTTTTGGACATTGACTTTCATGGTTTTAATCACTTCATTTAAAATAGACAATGAAATCTCAATCGTTTTAACAGAATCAAAAACGCCCTCTTTATCTTCTTGCGTATCTTTGTTATAAGCCAATGGCAAACCCTTCATCACCGTAAGCAGTGACATCAAGTTTCCAAACGCTCGTCCTGTTTTTCCTCTTAAAAGTTCAGGAACGTCTGGGTTTTTCTTTTGAGGCATAATTGATGAAGTCGTAGCGTACTCATCGCTCATTTTAATGAATTGGAACTCATACGATGACCACAAAATTAACTCTTCTGAGATACGACTGATGTGCATCATTGCTGTACTGATATTAAACAAAATTTCCAATGCAAAGTCTCGATCACTTACGGTATCCAAAGCACTGATAGTTGGTTGTTCAAATCCCAACAGTTCACACGAAGCAAATCGGTCAATATTGTGTGGCGTACCAGCTAAAGCAGCACTTCCTAAGGGCGAATAGTTGTTTCGCTTATAAGAACTTTCAAATCGTTCGAAATCTCGTTTAAACATGTTGGCATAGGCCAACATATGATAGCCAAAGTTAATAGGTTGTGCGTGTTGCAAGTGAGTCATACCGGGAATCAAAGATTCAGTGTGTTGTGAAGCCACCTTAACAAAAGTTTCAACTATCTCTTTAAGTTGCGCCATGATAGTAATGTTTTTTTCTTTGACATAGAGTCTAAAGTCTGTTGCTACTTGGTCATTTCTGCTTCTTGCAGTGTGCAATCTTTTTCCTGCATCCCCAATGATTTCAGTCAAACGACTCTCTACTGCCATGTGAATATCTTCATCGGCAATTTTAAACTCAAATTGACCTGATTCTATCTCTGCTTTAACTTGCAACAGTCCTCTTTCAATATCTGCTTGGTCTTGTTGCGTTAAAATACCTTGAGCATACAACATTTTTGAGTGCGCGATGGAAGCTCGAATATCTTGATCATATAACTCTTTATCAAACATCACAGAGGCGTTAAACTCATCTAAAATCTGAGCGTTAGTGTTTTTTAAAATTTGTTCTTTATTCTGCGACATTAACTACTCTACCTCTATTTCATTGACAGCTTGTTTTATGATCTCAACGATTCGTTTTTTCGCTTCAAGTTCATCGTTTTCAGGTACATCCCATCCTGTGATACTCATATATTTATCTACAAGTGTAAGTACATCTGAATAGATGTCACCTTTGATTTGTTCGATCTCTTTATCCAATGCAGTCATAATAAGCCTTTCTCATAATTTGGCGTATTATAACATATTATTTATTTCTCTGGGTTTACTTGGGTAAATGCATCCATGGGATTGGTTTGAGCAATTTTTGAATACTTCTTTACTCCAGTGATACAATTGATGAGAAAAATACAATTGGAGACAATAAAAAGAAGTGCCGCAATAAATAAAAATACCTCATTTAAAAAAGGTGCCAATAAAAAGAAAAAAAGTGATGAGACATAAATAAAGAAATGCAGTTTTATCATATCTTCATGAATCATTTCACGCATAGTAGGAATCATCATATGCCCTTTTGAACTTAAATGAAACCAGCTTAAAAAAGGGATTATTTTATAAATCATACCTTGAAGCAGCGAAAAAAGAAATCCAAAACCAAACATGATGGCCAATAAAAAGTAAGAATCTTGTGGTACAAAAAGCCAGTTTAACATCGAAAACATAAAAAAGTACAATGCAAGTTTCCAATACCATAACGTTACATCAAAAACAGGTCGTTGTCGTTTATTCAAACTGTTCAGTGCATGCAAACAAAAAAGTACAAACACCAATGTAAAGAGCAATTTTAAAACATAAATATCTAAATCTAGAAGAAAAAACATCCCCAATGCAATCAATAAACCCACCACAAAAATAGGTGCTCTGTTTTGAATAAATTTAGGAAAATCCAAAGCCACATAAAACATCGGTATAACTTGAAAGGAAACACCCATAACAAGCAATACTGCAAATCCAAAAAGACCAAAGGCCAAGTGCAAATTTACCACATCATAATGAAAAGGTTCGATGTCGTTTGCGATATGCGCATACGCCAAATAAATTCCCAATGAGGAAGTCACTAATCCTGCGAAGGTAAAGAGTTTCATGGAATTAACTGTAGAAGTTAAAAATTTTACTTTAAACAACAAATAGGTTGCCGTGATAAAAAAAGTAAAAAAAGCAATCGCCAATAAAGTTGCACCTACATGCAAAAAAGATTTGATACCAAAGATAAAACTGCCTGAGAAAAGCAGTGTTCCCAGTGTCAATGAAGTATGTACGATATTGGCAAAAAGTTTGGGCTTTTTAATCACTGCACCTGCGAGCACAGGCATCATTTGTTGCATGGCGCCAAAAATTATCATGGTTAAAATGCCCAACGTAAACAGATGTATGACACCCACTGAAACAGCAGTGTAACGATTCATAATACTTTCAACGGGGAACATAAAAAAAACCAATCCAAGCAAAATACCAAATATGGGTGCCGTTAAAAAAAATCGAAACGGAACTGATATGGGTGGAGCTTGATCTAATGATAATCCTTGGTTAAACATTTTATCTCTCTAATGCCTTCATTTGTGAGACCACTTCACTTGCTTGTGGTCCAATGTGTGCATCTGCCATAGCATATAGCATCTGCTCCTCTTTCATGTTATGTTGTTGCATAATCATCATCAAAGATTCAGACAGACCAAAAAAGTGGTTTTTATTTTGAGTTTGTAGATCCTCTTTCATTTGTGATACCACACTTCTCATCTGGTCATGTTCCATTCTCATCATAGCCGTTGGCCCTGTGTTATGCATACCTGTTTTTTCTTCAAAAACAGGAAACATAATTTTCTCTTCCATATCAAAGTGATGAATCAAATCATCAACAAACGCATTAAAAGTTTTATTGGCTGCTTGCCAATCCTCTTTTGCAACGCTTTGTTCCATTACAGCAAATGCCTCATCACAACTTCGATGATCTTGAGTTAAAAATGAACTGATTGTATCTTGCATACACTCTCCTTATCAATATTTAAAAAAGTATACTGCAAAAAATTTTCTTTTTTCTAGATTTAAATCAATAAAAAAGGGAGAATTTTCAATTCTCCCTTTTGATGTTTAATCTTACTTAGATTGGTAAGATTCGAATGTTCTCATCCACTTTTTGTTTTAAGATAGACTCCATTGCGTAAAGTGTTCCTGTACTTCCAGAGGCACATCCATTACATGCACCTAAATATCGGATATAGACATCATAATGAGGAATATTCTCTTTGATATCAATGATTTCCATGTTACCACCATCCATGATTAACATTGGTCTCACGTCTGCATCAAGTACTTCATCAAGAGCTTTGATTCGTTGAACCATTGTCATTTTATCAAATGTAAGATTTCCAGCTTCACTTGCATCCGCTGCATTTTTAAGTTTGTCATGCTCCATTTCAGCACGAGTATTGGCTAAAATATCTACCAAATAGATATCTTTCTCTTCGTGTCCACCTGGTTTGATACATGATTTACAAAATGCACCTGCTTTAGTATAGTCTGTGATTTGTTCAACCGTTGTTAAGTCATTTAAGCGAATCACTTCTTGAATTGTTGAGAGTGAAACACGTGCACATTCACATACAATCTGTTCCGTCTCAAAGCTCTCCATATCGACACCTTTATATTGTGCCGCTGCTTTTTTAATTACATCGTATGCCATAACTGAACAGTGCATTTTTTGAGGTGGTACTGCTGGAACATCTGGATGATCTCTTAACGCATGTTCAACATCAATGTTGGTAATCTTAATAGCTTCGTCTACTGTTTTACCAATACAAAGTTCCGCCATAACATCTGAAGAGGCAATTGCTGTACCACATCCAAACGATTTGAATTTTGAGTCCACAATTTTGTCTGTTTTTTCATCAACGACCCAATAAAGTCTTACTGCATCCCCACACGATTCTGCACCAAAATCTGCAACAATCAATTTACCACCCGCTTTTGTAGCCATTTCTTCTGTAATTTCACCTTGATGAGTCGGTTCATCCATTCTTCTAATAACTTGATTTGAGTATTCATCCCAGATTGAACCGCTGATTAAATCACCTTTTGCCATATTTAAATCCTTTTCTCTTTCTTCTTATAATTCTGAAACATGATGTTTTGGAGTATACGCATATGAACTTGAAATTGTTCGTAATCGTTTCACTGCATTTTTAATCACTTCAATTGCATAATCTATTTGTTCTTCAGTTGTAAATCGACTTAAGCTGAATCGAACCCCTGTATGAGCCAATTCACTGTCACTACCAAATGCATTCATTACTGGGTTTGCTTCCAAGTCTTCACTTGCACACGCCGATCCCGTACTTGCACCGATTGTTTTTTGGTTCATATCCCAAAGCATAGATTCACCCTCTACCCCTCGAATAGAAATCAGTGTTGTGTTTGGTGTTCGGTTATCTTTTCCACCAATCACAACTGTTTCTGGCAGTTCTAAAATTGCATCTTCTAATTTATCTCTGAGTCGTTTTACTTCTGTGTTTTCAAACTCCAATGCTTCAGGTTTTGTTGCTAAGTGCATCGCAAGCCCCATACCAACCATAGAAGCTACATCTACTGTACCAGCTCTGTGTCCACCCATTTGTTCACCACCGTGTAACAATGGAGTCAATTCATATCCTTTTTGAACATACAAACCACCAACCCCTTTTGGTCCATGGAATTTGTGCGCTGAAAAAGAGAGATAGGTTACATTACACGCTTGTACATTCACAGGAACTTTTCCAATAGCTTGAGTCGCATCTGTGTGGAATGGAATACCCGCTTCCTTACAAACAGCTCCAATTTCAGCAATTGGAAAAATTTTACCTGTTTCATTGTTTGCCCACATAATTGAAACCAAAGCCGTGTCTTCTCGAATCGCGTCTTTAACTTGTTGAGCATCTAAAATACCCTCTTCATTAACAGTCAAATACGTTACACTCACTCCTTGTGTCTCTAAAAACTTACATACTGCAGTGATTGATGGGTGTTCTACTTCACTCGTGATGATATGATTTTTATTGCCATTTAAAATTTTATCAACCCATACACCTTTTATAACAGTGTTGTTACTCTCTGTTGCATTGGCTGTGATGATGATGTCATCTTCATCAGCAGCGTTGATACCTTCATACAAATAGTTTAAAGCTTCCACCATCTTTGGATGTGTGCCTGCACCAAACTTATGCAGAGAGTTTGGATTCCCATAAATGGTACAAAAAAATGGTTCCATCGCTTTAAAAACTTCTGGGTCCACCATTGTCGTTGCATTATTGTCTAAATATACTTCCATATTTTCATGTCCTATAATAAAGGTTTACGGCACCTTTAGTATTTTATTTTGAAATTGTACTTTAAATAGGATAAAAATTGTCTTAATTAATTTTGTTAATTAAAATTCAATTTTTGAAAACCTCATGTACAACCATTGACACAGCAAAAAAAGCCATAATCAATGCCGAGATAACTGCCACTTTTGAATAGAGCGTGTTTGAAATAAGATGTTTGGTCTTATGTATAAAATAAGGCATCACGGTTATCCAAACTAATATTGCAAAAAGCATTCCACACACTACTACAAGCGGATACCTGCTTTGTACACTAAAAGTTGACACACTGATCCAAAATATTATCGTATATGGACTTAAAAGTGTAAGCGCATACCCTTTAATATAGTGTTTAATCAAAGAGCCTTTGGTGTCTGTTTGAATACGTTTAATCGATCGATCCCTGTTTTTATAAATTAAATAAGCCATATAAAGTAGAAAAATGGCGCCCAAATAAGCCAACCATGCCAATACTGTTTCATTATTGATATAATAAGTCAATCCAAATAAAATAATTAATAAATATGTGGTGTCTGCACTCATCGCACCTACACCAACAGCCACACCATTTTTATAAAATTTCAAAGCTTCATTCATGATTAAAATATTAATGGGTCCCAATGGAACTGCCGCTCCAAAGCCCAAAACTACACCTTGCAAAAAATCTGTTATCATCTATTTACTCCTTATATATTATAATCTATCTCTGCTCAGTAATGGGTTAAATCATCTAGTTTTGTCACCTAATTTATATTTAATAATCTTTACGCCATAATAAAAATAACTAGGGAACTCTCCCGTTTAGGAGGTACTGTTTTGAAAAAAGCTGCTAAAAATAACCGAGGTGCACTCACTGTAGAAAAGTTTGATTTGCAAACATATATAAAGAAAAATAAGGCAACTGTGGTTCTTTTGGCAATTATTGTTGCATTTTTTTCATTGGCTATTTTTGCTCCTCATACATTCTCATTTGAAAAACAAAAAGCAGAGAACAGTGCATTTGGAGCGTATAAATATCCCGATAAAAACTCATTGAATTCATCCATGCCTACACGTGTTATTTGGCACGAACCTTTCTTTATGGATAAAAAGAAGTAAACCATTATGGAAGTTCTTTTTATCATTGCTCAATTTATTCTTGTTGCAATTTTTATTATATTGTCATATCAAACCATTAAATATGGGGTGACGATGTGGAAATTTAAAAAAAGAAAAAAAGATGGCAGTGAAGATAAAGATTTTAAATATTTTGATTAAATCGAGAGTTACAAAGGCCTAAGCCTTTGTAATTAGATTGTTCTCCATTTAGCTGGTCCTGTTGTGTGAATTGACTCACCTGAACTATCAACAGCAACGGTAACTGGCATGTCTTTCACTTCGAACTCATAGATTGCTTCCATTCCAAGCTCTTCAAATGCCAATGTTTTAGCTCCTTTGATTGATTGAGAAATCAAATAAGCTGCTCCACCTGTAGCAATAAGATAAATAGAACCATACTCTTTGATTAAATCAATGGTCGGTTGTTTTCTCTCTGCTTTACCAATCATACCCATGATTCCAATTTCCATCATGTCTTTGGTAAATTTGTCCATTCTTGTAGAAGTTGTTGGCCCTGCTGGTCCTACTACTTCATCTCGAACTGGATCAACTGGTCCAACATAATAAATAAATCTGTCTCTTAAGTCCACACCATTTGGCAGTGGTTTCCCTGCATTTTTGTACTCAACAATTTTTTTATGTGCGGCATCACGTGCTGTTAAGATTTTTCCAGATAAAAGAAGTGTATCCCCTGATTTGAATTGTGAAAGATTTTCATGTGTAATATCTTCAATATTGACTCGTTTGATGGTATCCATTGGCAGTTCAATATCTGGCCAAAGGTCTAAATCTGGTTTATTAAATACAGCTGGTCCACTTCCTTCAAGTTCAAAGTGAATGTGTCGTGTTGCTGCACAGTTTGGAATCATTGCAACTGGCAGTGATGCTGCGTGACAAGGGTAATCTAAAATTTTAACATCTAAAACCGTTGTTTGTCCTCCCAAACCTTGTGCACCAATACCAATTTTGTTGATGTCTTCATAGAGTCTGAGTCTTAACTCTTCAATGGCATTTTGAGCCCCTCTTGCTTTAAGTTCGTGAATATCAACATGACCCATTAATGCCTCTTTAGCTAAAAGCATAGATTTTTCTGGGTTTCCACCAATTCCAATACCTAAAATACCAGGAGGACACCACCCTGCACCCATGTTTCTAACGTTTTCCATAACCCAGTCATAGACTGAATCAGATGGGTTTAATACAGTAAATTTAGATTTGTTTTCACTTCCTCCACCTTTGGCTGCAACGGTGATATCAATTTTATCGCTGTTTGCATCAACTGAGTAGTGAATAACTGCCGGTGTGTTATTTTTTGTATTTGTTCTTGCCCCTGCTGGGTCTGCAACAACAGAGTATCGTAGTGTGTTATCTGGATCGGTATACCCTTTAGCAACACCTTCATTTAAAATTTCATCTAAATCTCTTGAAATATCAAGATCGGCTTTTAATCCCACTTTGATAAATATATTGACACTTCCTGTATCTTGACAAAGTGGTCGATGTCCCATTGCACACATTTTAGAGTTGATTAAAATTTGTCCAATTGCATTTTTTGCTGATTCACTTTGCTCTTTTTCATACGCCTCAACCATCCCTTTAACAAAATCTTCAGGATGATAAAATGAGATGTATTGACAGGCATCTGCGATACTGTCAATAATATCTTTTTCAGTAATTTTTCCCATATTTAAACCTTCTATTAAAAATTTGTAAAAATTATATCAAAATCTATATAAGGATACGAAGAAAAAAAGAGGCTCAAACAAGCCATAAAAAATAATAATGTGAATATAGAAGCCGTAAATGGTAGCATACGTGTTTGTTTGCATCTAAAAGTCAGATATAACAATTTTATTTTTCTGTTACAGATTGATACGTCCATTTTCACTCTTATACCAATATGTACAAGAAATGTACATATTGGTTTTAAGAGACCAGTTTTAGACCAACGATTGAGGCCACTAAGGTAAAAAGAAAAAAGAGTCTCCACAAATGTGCTGGTTCATTATAAAAAAATATCCCCACAATGATTGTTCCTGCTGCACCAATACCTGTCCAAACAGCATAGGCTGTTCCTACAGGAATAGTTTGTGTGGCTTTGGTTAGAAAATAGAAACTGAATACCGCAAAAAACAGAAAAACCAAAGAGGGCATTAACTTTGTAAAGCCTTCAGTGAGTTTAAGAGTTGAGGCAAAACCAATCTCTAAAACACCTGCTAATAATAAATATGTCCAACCTGACATCAATCGTTCTCCATGACCCTTTGCAGTGTTGCCACAGCTAAGAATTTATCATAATATGCACTGTAAAAATTCTGTTTGGCTTGACTGAGTAAAAAGTTAGCATCAATCAAATCAGAACTTTTAGAGACCCCTTGTTCAAAACGGTTGTTCACAATATCATAGTTGATTTTTGCTTGTTCCAATGCCACTTGAGCTGTTTCGTAATTCAGCTTAGCAACTTCTAACTCCTCTAAAGCTTGTTCATACTGCAACTGAATTTGAAGTTTTAACTTCTCCAATTGTGCATAGACTTGCTTCTTCTTCTTATGTGTTGCAATGACAGTATTGATATCTTTCCCACCAGAAAATAGATTCCACGAAGCAGTCACTTTAGCAATTTCCTGATTTTCAGGATATCCCTCTTTGCCATCAATATGTCGATCGTCCCCATACTCATAATAACCAAAAGAAGCATCGATGCTTGGTAAAAATGCTCCAGCATCTGAGTTCTCTTGCGCATTATAACTATCCATAAGCATCTTTAATGCCGCCACTTCACTTCGTTTATTGATAAAGTCCTCTTTTGTAGTGTTATATTGAAGCTCTTCATATTGAAGTTCTTCAAGTTTTTCATCCGTTTTCAATGCATTACTCAAAATATTATTCAAACTCAATCGTGCCACTTTAAGCTCTTTTTTTGCACGAATAACCTCTTGTTTGGCTTGAAGCATTTGTACTTCAACTTCCAATAAATCATTACGTGCAATCAATCCTTGGTCAAACTTATTACGTGCATCTTCATACTGTTTATTAAAGAGTTTTAACGCATCCTCTTTGGTCACTAAATTCTTTTGTTGCTTTAAAACCGTAATATACGCTTGTTTGGTTTGTAAAATAATATCTTGTTTGGTTGCTTCATAGGTATATTTTGATGACTTATAGACATAATTTGAACTCAGCAATGAAAAAATATCTGAAAATCCATTGAACAAATTATAAGATACGGTTGCACTTCCCACTGAGTCCTCTTTGCTTTGATTGACAATCGTTTCATCTCTTCTTTCAAAACTGTACGCCAAATCAACACTCGGTAAAAATGGAGCAAATGCTGCATTGTTATTGGCATTTTTCTCCTCTTTGACATACTGTTGCTCTTTAATATCATAGTTTTGATTCAATGCAATATCAATGCTCTGTTTCAAATCTATGGCATATGCATGCATACTTAATGCAATCATGGAAGCATAAACTGTCTGTTTTAACATTTAATTCTCCTTTATGCTTTGTTTAATGCTTTGGCATCAAACGTGTTGTTCTTATTTGCAACGCGTTGTTCCAATTTAATAAAGAACATCAACAATGCGGGCGTTACAAAAATTGTAAAGATGGTTGAAAAAGCCAATCCACCTGTAATAACAGAACCCAATCCGCGATAAAACTCACTTCCTGGACCTGGCACAAGCACCAATGGCAACATTCCAAAAATAGAGGTCAAGGAACTCATATAAATTGGACGAATTCTTGTTTTAGTTGCTTCTATGACTGCCTTTTTGTGCTCCATGTTTTCATTATGAATATAGTTCAAACTTTGATGCACAATTAAAATGGCATTGTTTACAACAATTCCCACTAAAATGATAAATCCTAACATGGTCAAAACATCCAAAGGCTGTTGCGCAATAAAAAGATTGGTCAGTCCAAGACCAATAAAACCACCCGCCGTTGCAAGAGGTACAGTAAACATAATGACAATTGGGTATAAAAAGTTTCCAAAGAGTGCTGCCATAAGTAAATAAACAATCAACAACGCCAAAATAAAGTTTCCTGAAAGCATGCCAATGGTTTCACTGAGTTTATCTGCAGTTCCTGAAATACCAATCTCAACACTGTCAGAAATCATACCTTTACTTTTCATGCCTTGAAGCATACCCCCTATAATTTTCATGGTTTCATCAATCGTCATTCCTTGTGGTGGTGTGATTTGAAGGGTGATGGTTCGCTTTCCGTTATAATGTCGAATCTCTGAAATACCTGTGGTATTTTCATAACTTGATAACACAGATACAGGTACCACTCTTGAATCACTCACCGCAATTTGAGCTTCCATGATATCTTGTGGTGTTTTTAAAAGGGTATCATCCCCTTTTAAAACAAGGTCGATTTTCTTTTTACCCTCTTCTTCAAATTCACCAATTTTTGCACCATCCATGAGTACATCAATGTTCACTCCAAACTCTCGTGAACTCATTCCCAATGCTTTAAGTGCATCTTGGTTAGGATGAATTCTCACTTCTGGATAAAGTAACTCGACAGAGGGTACGGGTCTTACTTGTCCACCTTTGAGTGTTTGCATTGTTGCTCCAAAAAGTTGAGCACCCGTATCGGCAATATCTTTAATACTCTCACCACTGATATCAATATCTACGGTGTTTCCTTCCCCAACACCATCTTCAAACACACCTGATTGAATCGATACCCCAAAAATAGAGGGCATAGAGTTAATAATAGGCTGAAACATGGGAATAAGCTCTTTGGCTCTGTCTTCATGCATTGAAGTTCCTCCAAAGAGGTTAAAATCGCCAAAAGAGACAAAAAACGCTCGATTAAGACCAGGGATTCCATCCACGTCTTTATTCACGTGAGGTTCAACCTGTTTCATTAAATATGCACCCATGTCATACCGCTCTTGATATGAAAGACCCGGAGGTGTAATCAAAATATTAAAAATCAAATTTTTATTTCCTTGTGGCAAATAGTCCAATTTAGGAAAAAGCACAAAAATCGTTCCTGCAGAAAAAAGAGCCAAAGAGACAATGGTGATAATTTTGGATTTGGTGTCTTTTAATGACCGCTCTACAATGGACATAATGAGTTCCACCATTTGGTGTCCAAAGTTGGCAATTTTTCCTGCATCTTTGGGCTCTTTCCCACTTATGCTTGCAAATTTTTTCCATAACATTGGTATGACCGCAATGGAAACAAACAAAGAAAAAGTAACAGCTGAAGTTACTGCAATGGCAATATCTTTAAAAAGTTGCCCCGCTTCATCTTCTAAAAATACAATGGGTAAAAATACCGCAATCGTGGTTGAAGCACTTGCAATAAGCGCACCCCACACTTCACTGGCACCTTTATACGCTGCTTCAGAAATCGAATCTCCATTTTTTCTGTGTCGGTCAATGTTTTCTAACACCACAATTGCACTGTCCACAAGCATTCCTACGGCAAAGGAGATTCCTGCTAAAGAAATCGTATTTAAACTTCGTCCCAATGCTTGTAAGATAATAAATGTACCAATGATTGAAATGGGAATGGCCACAGAGACAACTGCCGTTGGTGAAATTGAACGTAAAAAGGTGATTAATATGATCACAGCCAAAATACCACCAATAATGATATTTTGTTGTACCAAATCAACCGAACCGACAATATATGGTCGTTGATCATATATCCATTGAATTTCAAGCTGTTTCTCATTTAAAATACCACTGTTCAGCTCTTTTACTACTGTTTCTACTTCATTGGTTAAAGCCACAATATTGGCTTCACTGTTGGGTTGTACCCCTAAAAATATCCCATCTTGACCTAAAAACATGGCAACAGTACTTGGGGTTTCATAGCCAAAATTAACAGTCGCTACATCTTTAACCCGTACACGTTGTTCTCTATTAGAGACTAAAATAACCTCTTCAATATCTTTAATGGTTTTAAATTTATGCACCGTACGAATACGATAAGAACGTCGTTCTAGATTTTGTATCCCTGCAGAAATATCGACATTTTCACTTTGCAGTGTATTAATCACACTGTTAATGGTCAGATTATAAGCTGCAAGGGCATTGGCATCAAAAACGATTTGCATCTCTTGTTCTCGTCCACCTCCGCCCATGGTACCAGCAACACCATCTACACGTTTAATCACAGGTACAATTTCATCATCAAAGAATGTTTTATACTCATCAATATGTCGAGGGTTATCCTCTTTGGTTTGTAACATCATCCAAATAACTGGACTGGCCGTTGCTGTTTCAATGATGGGTTCTTCCGCATCATTGGGATAGGAACTGACCTCATTGAGTTTATTGGAGACATCTTGCAATGCCGCACGTAAATCTGTACCCAATTTAAATGTCAGAGTAATCTCACCTTGATTATCTTGCGAAGAAGATTCATACGTCACCAAGTTATTCAAACTTTTCAGTACATCTTCTTGTTCTTCAATGACTTCTCGTTCAATCTCGTATGGTGTTGCTCCTGGCCAAATTGTTGTGATTTTAATCTCAGGTTTGGTCACACTGGGAGTGAGTTGATATGGCAGTTTTGTTAATGCCAGTAAACCAAAAATCACTACAATTAAAACCGACACAATAATCGTGACAGGATTTTTAATTGAGAATTTAATTAAATCCATTGAATATCCTATTTGTTATTGATAATTGTTAATGGTGAATTGGGGAAAATTCTTTCATTCCCTTTTTTCACAACGGTTGCACCTTGCGTTAAACCTTCAGCAAGAATAGCAATATCTTTACCCAAATATCCCACTACTTTTACAGGCAACATGGCTGCTTGGGATTGCTCATTGACCAAGAAAATAACTTGTTGGTCAAATCGTTTAATCACGGCATCTCTCGGCACAATAAAAGCTTCCATTTTGCCTTGTTTTGCTAAAGAGACTTTCGCTTCTTGGCCATCATAGAAAAATCCATTGTTCAATTTCACTTGAAACTTTACAGGAAACGTTCGAGTGAGTCTGTCCCCACTTGGAATGGCTGCAAGCAGTCGCCCTTTTAATGTGGCATCCCCCACAACAATCTCATACTCTTGCTCCTTTTGTAAGCCTTGAACAATATTCAAAGGAGTGTTAAACGTCACTTCTGCCAGTGTTGGATTCACCATCTTAGCAACGGCCGTTCCAGCATTAACCCACTCCCCTAAATCGATCAATTTTTCAACAACCACACCATCATAAGGAGCTTTAATCGATTTTCTATTTTTTTGAATTTGAAGCTCTTTGAGTTGAGCCCTTAATGCTTTCACACTACTGGATGAAGCATCTGATTGAGTTAACGCATCATCATACTCTTTTTGTGTGATAGATTTACTCTCCAAAAGTTTTGCATAACGTGCAAAATCTTTTGAAGAGTTTTTCTCTTGACTCAACGCACTTGTAAGGTTGGCTTTTGCTGCATTGATTTGTGCATCCAATAAATCAGAATCAATCTGCACTAAGACCTCTCCTTTTTTCACTTCGTCCCCCACTTCAAAATTAATCGTTTTAACCACGCCCGCATTTTGTGCAGCCAGTGTTGAACTTTTATCAAATAACAGCGTACCTACAAATGTTTGCAGAGGATTTACTTCCCCTTTTTTTACCGTTGTTACTTCAACCAATGATTGAGCATACAGCGTTGAACTCAATAGTGCTATAAGTAAACCACTTCCAATTTTTTTTATCATTTCTCGTCCTTAATTAACTTCAATGCAAGTTTATTTGCAATTGGTGCAAAAATAAATACCAAAGGAAAAGCACATACAAACGCTTTTATAAATGCTTCCAACCAAATTTCAATAAAATGTTCAACAAATCCCATATTGATATAGGTAATAATGAAGCTCATAATAAAACTCATGAACATCGACATTATAAACGCAAACACAACTCTGTGTAACTTTTTAGGAATCATGTTTGACCTCAATAAGATTAAACAAAGTGTCAATAAAAGTGGTACAAACCGATTTTGCATCAAAATCTTTTTGGATCATTTTAGACAGAGCAACTCCTTTTTCAAAACAGATCAAGCCATTTACCATTGAAGCTGATTGAGGGATCAATTCCCCTTTATGAATACCTTCATCAATTAAAAATTTAAGTTGTTGCGTAAAAAATTCTCTGCATTTACTATTAAAATCTTTCATAATGTCATTGTTATCTGACAGCACTATAGAGAGGTAATCTTGATACCCTTTAAAATGTTGCATTGTCTCATCACTCTCATCAAGCACAAAGTGTAAAAAAATAAATATTTTTTCTCGAGTACTTTGTACTGTTTTAATGGTTTCTAAAAATGCTTTATGATGTTCTTCAATATGAATATTAATGATTTCAAAAATAATATCTTCTTTATTTTCAAAATATTCATACACCGTACCCTTTCCGATACCTGCTGTTTTTGCAACTTGTGAAACGGTGATTTTACGAATACCTTGATTAACTAAACTGATACAAGAGAGTGCTATTTCTCGTCTTCTCTCATCTTTATTTACTACTTTTGGTGCCACTAAAATCCTTTTCAACTATTCCTTGACCGACCGTCAGTCAATAAAAATTTTACTCATTTGTTCCTTAAATTATTATAAATATTGACCCATGGTCAATAAAAAGTTTTACGTATTTACAGATTGTTTAAAAAAAAGAAAAATGTGAGCACTTTTACATAGTGATAATACGTATCATCTTTTTATTAATAAAAAAGATGGTAACATTTTCATCATAATCTACTAGGGGAGTGAAGAATGACTACAAACTCTGACATTGGTAAACTATTACTGCGAATTTTACTTGGTGCTTTAATGCTGTTTCACGGCATTGCAAAAGTCAATCATGGTATTGCTTTTATTATGGGAAGAATTACCCAAGCCGGTCTACCAGAGTTTTTAGCGTATGGAGTATATGTCGGAGAAATCATTGCTCCAATTTTGTTAATCTTAGGATTAAAAACACGTTTTGCTGCCTTTATCGTTGCTGTTACCATGCTGTTTGCTATTTATTTAGTGCATGCCAATGATCTTCTAACATTGACACAAACAGGTGCGTGGGCCATAGAACTTCAAATGTTCTATTTAGGTACTGCTATTGTCATCATGTTCATGGGTGCAGGTCGAATTTCTTGGGATAAAGAGTAATCTTTATCCTTTTTGAGTTATGATGAGCAACTCAGCTGTAAATTAGCAAACTCTATAGGCGTTGGTTTCTTATAACGCTCAAACCCTTCATGCTCATCAAATGGATGTTGCGCGATGTGTAACAGATCATTGACCAATGAAAAATCTCCTTGTGTCGCTTTTTCTATGGCTTCTTGCAACATATAGTTTTTAATCACATACAAAGGATTGACCTTTTTCATACGTTGTTGTGCTTGCTTCAGAGTAATGTTTTCAGCCTCCAGTGCCTTTTTATAACTCTCAAACCAAATGGTCAAACTTTCACGAAAAACAGCATGGTCCACCACTTCAGATATTTGTTCAAAACTGCTTAAATGGGTCAATTTATAGAAAAAATAGTTGTAATCCATTTTCGCTTCTTGTAAAGCACCAATAAGCTCTTTAATCAAAGTTGAATAACTGTTGGAACTTTGTGTATCATCCAATCCCAGTCGCAGACTCATGCGATGCCAATACTCTTTTTTAAAGGTGAACATATAGGTATTTAAGTACTCCAAAAGTGCTTCATGATCACATATTTTTCCCAAAGAGTGTGCCAAAACTTCAAGGTTCCATCGACCAATGTAGGGTTGGTTGATATAGGAGTATCGTCCTTCTGCATCGGTGTGATTACAGATACACTCCAAATCAAAATAGTCCATAAAAGCAAAGGGACCATAATCAATCGTCAATCCAGCAATGCTCATGTTGTCTGTATTCATTACTCCATGCATGAAACCATACGTTTGCCACAGAGCCATCAGTTGTGCTGTTTTATCGGTCACTTCAAAAAAGAGTTTTTCATACTTTTTCTCTTCCTCTTTTAAGTGAGGATAGGTATGCTCAATCACATACTCAGCCAATTGAGTCAAATGCTCTTGGGCATCCTTTTGGCGAGCGAAGAACTCAAAACTTCCAAAACGTATCCATGAAGGTGACATACGCATAACAATGGCACCCGTTTCAACATCTTCATAACTTCTGTAAACTCGATGTTTTGAACCAATAAGTGCTAAAGCTCGCGTAGTAGGAATACCTAAAGCGTGCATCGCTTCACTCATAATATACTCTCGAATACTAGAACGCAACACAGCACGTCCATCGCCTTGTCGTGAGTAACGGGTCAGACCTGAACCTTTGGTTTGCAAATGCCAACCTTTGACGCGACCTAAGTTTATCGCTCGTCCATCACCCAACTGTGGCACAAAATAACCAAATTGATGCCCCGCATACGCCATGGCATAAGGTTGACAGTTCTCTAAAAGTCGCTCTCCATTAATAAACTCTACAAACTCTTTGGTGTCTCCTTCCGACTCATCTAAACCAATCTCATCAAAAGCGTGTTTGTTGTATGAAATAAGATGAGCGTGGTTCAAAGGTGTGGCTTGCAGTTGTTGATAAAACTTATCAGAGAAGTTAAAATAATCATTCTCTGCTTTTAATTCATGTAACTTCATAATATATCTTTGTTTTTCATGCATTATACACAGCAGAAATTAACCCATTTTAAGCTTATAAAGTTAATTTCATGATTTTATTTTTCTATTCGTATGACCTTATATAAGTCCTCTCTTCTGTCTTTTAAGTTGTTCACACTTCCAAAACTGTGCAACTCTTTTAAAAGCTCTAAGTCCACATCAGCAATAAGAATCATCTCGGTGTTTGGCGTTGATTCAGCTTTAATTCCATTGGCAGGGAAAGCAAAATCACACGGCGTAAAAACCGCACTTTGAGCATACTGTATATCCATATTTTGAACTTTTGGCAAATTCCCCACACATCCAGCAATGGCAACATAACACTCATTTTCAATGGCACGTGCTTGGGCACACAATTTGACTCGGGAGTAGCCATTTTGAGTATCGGTTAAAAAAGGTACAAACAGAATTTCCATCCCATCATTGGCCAACAATCGACTCAGTTCAGGAAACTCACTGTCATAACAAATAAGCACACCTATTTTTCCACAATCGGTATCATAGGTTTTAAGAATATTGGCCCCTTTCAATCCCCATACTTTTTGTTCATCAGGCGTGACATGCAGTTTGGCATACTTCTCTACTTCTCCATCTCGTTTACATAAAAACCCAACATTATATAGCTCTCCATCAATGAGTTCAGGCATACTTCCAGTAATAATATTGATGTTGTATTTAATGGCCAGTGCGGAGAACTCATTTTTAAAACGCTCCGTATAACTTGCCAACTCTCGAATCGCATCGGCTTCATCCATGTGGTTGTATGCAGCCATAAGTGGGGCATTAAAAAACTCTGGGAACAGGGCAAAGTCGCTTCGATAGTTTGAAACGGCATTAACAAAATATTCGGCTTGTTCAAGTACCTCATCAATGACTTTATAAGGTCGTACTTGCCATTGGATAAGTCCTAAACGTATGACCGTTTTTTGAGAAGTGGGGTTTTTATGTGGTTTGGTATAATAGATATTATTCCATGCCAATAAAACAGCAAATTCACAACTTTGTATGTCCCCTTCCAAATAGTTTTTAATGACTCGTTTCACATAAAAGTCATTTGAGAGTTGAAAGTTTAATACCGGGTCATGAATCTCTTTATCTTTTACTTTTTGAATATACTCTTTAGGCGACATCTCTTGGGCATAATTTCCATAATTTGGAATGCGTCCTCCAAAAATTATCCCTTTTAAGTTCAACTCTTCGCACAACTCTTTTCTAAAATCATACAAACGTCGTCCCAATCTTAAGCCTCGAAACTTTTTACTGATAAAAATATCAATACCATAAAGCATGTCTCCGTCATCATCATGTGTTTCAAATGTATAATCTGCTGTAATCTCCTTGTAAGAGTGTGTGTCTTCAAAATCACTGTAATTCACAATAATACACAAAGCAAATCCTGCAAACTCACCATCAATTTTAATCCCTACTTGCCCTTTGGGAAACTTATTGATTAAGGCGGAAAACTCTTCGTGTGTCCAAGAGGAATCATCTAAGTGTCGATACTCGTGATGCATCAGTTCACATATGCTTTGATGGTCTTCAACTTTTAAATACTCTAATTCAATTTTATCAATGTTTTTAATGTCCATTTATATGCCTTTACACGATTATTATCTTCATTTGTTATAATACAGCAAAAAGATAAAAAGGTAAATAATGGATTTAAAACTGGTTTCTTGGAACGTCAATGGTATTCGTGCGGTTGATAAGAAAGAGGCATTGAAATGGATTGATGAACACCAAATTGATATCTTAGCCCTACAAGAGATAAAGGCAGAAAAAGAGCAGATACCCAAGACTATTTTCAATAAAGAGTATGCGCACATTCAAGTCAACTCTTCAAGCAGAAAAGGACAATCTGGAACGGCACTGTTTACAGATATCACCCCCACATTTATAAGTGAAACACCCCATGTAGATATTTTAAATGAGGGACGAATCAACGAATTTCATTTTGAGAATATCGCGTTTTTTAATGTCTATTTCCCCAACGGTCAAAGCAAAGAAGAGCGTTTGGTCTATAAGTTAGAATTTTATGAAAGATTTTTAGAATATATTAACACTTTAAGAAAAGAAGGAAAGTCTATCATTGTGTGTGGGGATGTCAATACCGCTCATACCGAAATAGACCTCGCTCGCCCAAAAGCCAATGAAGAGACCTCTGGTTTTTTACCCATTGAAAGAGCTTGGATTGACAAACTTTTAGAGCACGGTTATGTGGACACATTTAGACACATCAATGGCAATGAACCCAATCACTACAGCTGGTGGAGTTATCGTGCGAATGCTCGAGCCAATAATGTGGGATGGAGAATTGATTACTTCTTTGTCAGTGATGACTTAAAAGACAGAATCAAAAATGCCTACATCATGCCCGATATTTTTGGAAGCGACCACTGCCCTGTTGCTTTAGAGATCGCACTTTAAAGCAACGTTGAAAGCAACAGTAACATACCTAAGATAAACATTACAACAGGTGAACCCATCTCTAAAATTCGTGTGATTTTATGAGATTGGTTGCTCAACTTATGAAGACTGACTCCCAAAAAAGAGGAGGCAAAAATCACCACCGCCATTCCCAAGCTGATAAACACAGCGGCTAAAATGACTGCCAGATAAGTTTTTAAAATAAAAGCATAAATAAATAGTATCACGGTACCTGCACAAGGAATCAAACCTGCTGTTAAGACAAAGTAGAGATCTCTTTTTTTATTCTCACCATGCGTATGTGAAGCACATGAACAACAACTGCAACTGTTTTTTTTATATTTAAGAACAAATATATACAAAGCCAATACCATAATCATCACAGCAGAAATATTGGTCAACCAAAAGAGTGCGTCACTTACAAAACGGTTTAAAAATGTATTCAAAATAAAATAGGACACCATCACCAATATAATCGCGCCCACAATATGCACAAAAGCAGTGCAAAGTGAAATGACAAAAGCTTTGAAATAGGACCTTTTATAGGCACTGAAATAAGCAAAAGTCAATGCCTTTCCATGTCCTGGTCCAATGGCATGGACCACCCCATAAATAAAAGAGATGAACATTAAAGTTATGAGTGCCCAGAGATCTCCTTGTTTCACTTTTTGAAGATTGGCTTTGACGATATTAGTAAAGTAGTCCAGATACGTTTGCGATGAAGCTGCTTGTTTTTGTTTCACTTTTTCATCACTGATTGTTGCTGCTGTTTGATTTTGTACAGCAGTACGTTGCGATATAGAGAAGAGTACGGCTTGTTTGCTTACTATCTGATTGATAGAACTTGTGTGTTCAAACCGTTGAGTATGAGGATCCATTATCAATAAAAAGTACTCTTCATCATCATTGACTTTTATAAATAAAACATAATCATTTAAGATGGGATAATTCACTTTTAATGAGTACGCAAACTGCAAGAGATTCTCTTTCATATAAAGATGGTGCGAAACCACTTTGAATGGGTCTGATTTTTCTTTGTTAATTATGTTGCCATACGAGATATGTGTTAAAAAAGATTTGGGTTGAATATAATCAATCAATGCTTGTTCGATAAGCTTCAACTCTTTTGCTTCAAGCATACCATTTAAGTTGCTGTCATATATCTCAATAAGTTGTTGAGTAAAAGGGTCTGAGAACTCCCAATTGAACTTTAAATTTTCAATAGTATTATCGGTTGAGACAACCTCCACACTCACTTTGGTTTCAGGAGAGTACATGTTACACAAAGCACACGCAAAGAGCATACTTTGTGTAAGAATAAAAGCAATAAAAAGTTTTAACATAAACTATTGATAGGATTTAACAATGGCTTGAGCCGTTTCAATCATACTGGTGTACCAACTTTCATTAAGCGGGTCTATTACAACCACATTGCCTTTGATGTTTTGAGCAATCACTTTTGCACTCTTTTGTGAAAATTGAGGAGCCACAAATACAATTTTTATCTCATGCTCTTTGGCCTCTTCAATGAGTTCAACCAATTGATTTGGTTTAGGCTCTTTTCCTTCAACTTCAACGGCAATTTGTTCCAAATCAAACCGTTGTGCGAAATATCCCCATGAAGGATGAAAGACCATAAATGCTTTGTGTTCTACAGGTTTTAAAACGTTTTTAAGTTCGCTGTAAAGTCGGTCCAACTCTTGAATAAAGTCTTCATAATTTTTTTGATAAAACGCACTGTTTTTTGCATCATATTTCACCAAGGCTTTATAGATATTTTTTGCTTGCACTTTGACCAAAATAGGATCCAACCACACATGTGGATCTAAACCACCATGTTCATGTGCATCATGATGTTCTTCTTCGTCTTCATGGTGTTCCTGATCATGATGCTCTTTCTCCTCTTCATGCGCATGTTCATCATGGTCATGCCCTTCATGAGCATCCTCTTCATGAGCATCCTCTTCATGGTGAGTATGCTTTGGCATGGTTCGTTTTTGAATCCCTTTTGCAGTATCAATGACTACAAGTGAACTGTTTGCCGATTTAAATCGCTCTAACCAGACTTGTTCAAACGGCACACCAATTGAAAAGTAAAGTGTGGAAGAAGCCAATTTTTTCATTTGTGAAGTTTTGGGTTCATATGTAGCAGGTGAAAAACCTTTTTTTACCATCACATTGACTTTGACTTTGTCTTGTGCAATTTTCTCTATAAAATATTTCTGTGGAAGAATACTTGTGGTTACTTCAAGGGCATGCAGTGAGATGAAACTCAACATTAATAAAACAATAACTGAAATTTTTTTCATATTTACTCCTTGCAACTATGTTGCATTATAATATTGAATCATAATCCTTTTCCCCTTTAACGCAACTTAGTTGCAATTAAACAATCTTTGGTTATACTTTTTTCATGGAAGCACTACAAGAACTCATTGATAACAGCAATTTAAAAATGACCACCGCTCGTGTTGCCATTTTGGAACTGCTCACACAAGCGAATCGACCTTTATGTTATGAAGACATAAAAGCCAAACTGAAAATGGACAAAGCGACTTTTTATAGAAATATTTTAAAGTTTGAAGAGGAGAGTATCATCAACTCTTTTGAATCCAATGATAAAAAAAGATACTACGAAATGCATAAAACACCTCATGCTCACTTTATTTGTTCTTCATGTTCTAAAATAGAGTGCATTAAAGAGCAAAACATTCAACTGCCTGGATATACCGTTGAAAATATTATTATAAAAGGTATTTGTCCTGCTTGTAGAAATTAACACTTACTTAACACAAGAGAAGTATAATCAACCAAATAAAACTCTAAGGATATCCCTATGAAAAAAACTGTTTTTAGTTTATTGTTAGCAACCGCTTCACTTTTTGCTTCTGGCATTGAAATTGATGATGCTTATGTAAGAGCAACTCCACCCAACCTTCCAAACTCTGCTGCGTTTATGAAAATTGAAAATGACACAAAACAAGATGTGGCACTTTTATGGGCAAAATCAGATGCAGCCAATGTTGTAGAGTTGCATACACATGATATGAAAGATGGTGTCATGAAAATGTACCAAGTACCACAAATTGATATCAAAGCAGATTCAGAAACACTTCTTCAACCAGGTGGTTATCACATCATGCTTATTGATTTAAAACAAAAACCATTAAAAGAGGGAGATAAAGTAACATTGACTCTTGGCTTCTCAAATGGCGATGAAAAAACCATCACTGTTCCAGTTAAAACAGTTATGAATGGCATGATGAATCACAAAAATATGTCTCATGGAAATATGAAATAAAATGAAACTGTTGCTTCAAGTTACCATTGTCCTTGCCATTGTATTGAGCTACTTTTTAATTGATTACAATGCCATTTATAACTCATTACGGGGAGAAGGTGAATTTGTATTGCAAGATAAAAATTGCAATTTAAAAGAGTCTGCATGTCAAGTCACCATACAAGATGGTACGCTATTTGAACTTGAAGTCACCCCTAAAGAGATTCCATTGATGAAACCCTTGACGTTTACGCTTAAAAGTTCCAATCAAGAGTTAAAAGATCTCAAACTGCATATTTATTCTACGAATATGATGATGGGCGATTATGAATTACCTTTTACGCATATGGGCAATGGAGTTTATAAAGCCACAGGACTTCTTCCAACATGTCCTGTGGGTGGTATGAAATGGAATGCTGATTTAGAAGTAGGAAAAATAAACAAAATCATTGGAGCACGGTTCCAATTTGAAACGGACATATAAATGAAAAAACTTATCACCTTTGGAATTCCTGTTATTATTGCGATTGTTGCGATACTCTTTTTAAAACCCATTATTGAGCAATCAAAAGAGCAAAAGAAGTATGCATTTACAGTCTCCACTATCAAAGGGGATGTCTCCAAAGAGGACTTTAAAGGTAAAGTATTGGCCGTCTATTTTGGATACACTTTTTGTCCTGATGTTTGTCCCACCAGTTTAAGTTCACTGGCACAAGCATTAAGTGACTTCTCACCTGAACAACTCAAATCATTTCGAGGTCTGTTTATCAGTGTGGATCCTGACAGAGACACTCTTGAAAATTTAAAAGAGTATGCTCAATATTTTCACCCTACTTTTTTAGGTGCCACCAGCAATAAAAAGAACATTGATGACATCACCCAACGATACGGTACATTTTATGAAAAAATCTATTTGAAAGATTCTAAAATGGATTACTCTGTTTCACATACATCGTATATCTATATTTTTGATAAACAAGGAAACTTTGTAGCAAAAGTTGATCACTTCTCTGATCCCAATAAAATTAAAGAAAGTTTAGAAACTCTTTTAAAATAACAATAATATTTCAGATAAATAAATCAACTAAATAGTATAATCCCACAAAAAAAGATTATACAATGACTGAATCAAATAAAAATATATTTTATATCTTAATGTTTCTTGCCATGCTTGGATGGGGTGGCTCGTGGGTAAATATAAAGGTTTTAAGCTCTTATATAAATGAATATGATGTAATGTTTTTTAGATACATCATTACTGCTGTTACAATGATTCCTATTATGCTAGTACTTAGAAAATCTTTTAAAATTGATTTAAAAAGCTTTTTTATCGTTGTTGTAGCTTCAGCAATACTTGTTGCCTATATGAAATATTTTTATCTTGGTACTAAATTAGGTACTGCCAGTTTAGGTGGTGCTTTTGTAACAACACTTATTCCTATTAATACTTTTTTAATACTTGCAATATTTGGAAGTAAAAAAATATTCAAAAAAGACTACTTTGCTTTAGCTTTAGGTGCATTAGGTGTTTTAACAATGTTAAATGTTTGGAGTGCACATTTAAATGAAGTCTTTGTTATTCATAACTTATATTTTATTTTGGCCTCAGTTCTTTGGCCTCTTCTTACAATAACAAGTTCAAAAGCAAAAAAGATCTCTCCTATCGTATTTACTTTTTACATGTATATAGTAAGCAGTTTTATGGCTATTTTCTTTATGGATTTTACAACTATTGCGTATGATACATTTGATTCAATATTTTATATAAATCTTTTTGCCATTACAATTTTTGCTTCAACCTTTGCAAATACTATTTTCTTTTTAGGTATAGAAAAACTAGGAGCTGCCAATGTAAGCAGTTTTATATTTTTAGTCCCTTTTGCTGCAATTACACTGAGTGCAATATTTTTAAAAGAAAACATCACTGTTTCAATTATTATTGGAACAATCATGACTATAGTTGCTGTGAAGATTCTAAATAATATAAAAATATATAAGAAGAAAAACGTTGATTTAAATTAGTTTCAACGAAGTCATTTATTTGCAGAACAAAACTGCATAAAAGTAAAATGCTAAATTACAAAATTGATATTTTGAATCAACAAGAAACCTTTGTAGCAAAAGTGGTTCACTTGGGGATTCAAACAAGAAGTAAAAAGGTTTTAGCAGATTTTATTTAGCTCTTTTTAGTCCTGCTTCGTTATATTCTCGTTATATAATCACATTTTAATTACTAACTAATACCTAAAAAAATTATTTTTAAAATTTAATGGTGAAAGTCAGCATATTTGTGTTAATATACTACCTCAATGAAATTATTAAATAATTTATAATTATATTTCGAGGTACAAGGTGTATAAAAATACAACGGTCAAAGAGAAGCTCTATTCTTTAGCAGCTATCACAGGAACCATATATATTATTTTCCACATAACATTGCTTATTTTTTCAAATGATGTTAAGACCAAATGGGATTTATTTGAAAAAAATATTACCAGCAAAGTTATTATTATTTCTCAAATAAAGAGTCAAATGGGTTATGGTGGAATGATACAATCTTACCAAAATTATCTCTTAACCCAAGACAAACAATACATCAACGCTTTTAATCAAAGTTTTACTGTTTTTGAAGCATTAAAAAACAAGTATTTAAAACTTCAACACACCAAAGAAGAGCTGCTCTATTTAGAAGAGATTGAGAATGTTTTTAAAGCCTATCAAACACAGTTAAATCAACCGATAAAAGAGTTAACGGTTTTAAAAGAAGATGAGCAAAATGCTCTACATGCACTTGATGCATTGGAAACAAAATTTGCGCAAGTGAGTAAAGACATCTCAACACGTTTAGACTCAACCATACAATACATCTACTCGTTAAGTATCTTTGTAGTCATCTCAATTATTCTGTTTACGCTTTATTTAAAAGGGTTCTTTCAACACACCATCCTTGACCCTTTGGTTGAAATAGAAAAAGGCTTAAATGCTTTCTTTAAATTTCTTGCAGACAATAAACATCGTGCACACCCCATTCAACTTAATAACGACAATGAGTTTGGCAAAATGGCAAAATCAATCAATACAAACATTGAAATTGCTTCTAATTTACACGATGAAATCACGAATAAAAACAATGAATTTGAAAAGCTCATTGAATCTTACAGCAAAAACGTCATTGCTTCTAAAACAGATATAAAAGGAAACATTACGTATATCAGTGAAGCTTTTGTTGAAATTTCAGGATACAACAAAGAGGAGTTGCTGGGGCAACCTCACAATATTGTGCGACATCCAGAGATGCCGAAAGAGAGTTTTAAAGATATGTGGGAAACCATACAAGCAGGTGAAGTATGGAGAGGTGAAGTTAAAAACAGAAAGAAAAATGGGGATTTTTATTATGTTTATGCCACGGTTGCCCCTATTTTTAATGATAACCAAGAGATTACCGGCTACAGTGCAATTCGACAAGACATCACACAACAAAAAGAGATTATTCAACTCAATCGTGAACTTGATATTTATAAAAAACATCTTGAAACACGTGTGAAAAATGCGACTTCACAAATTGAAGAGCTTATGAGTGAAATTGAAGATACTCAAAAAGAAGTTGTATTTACTATGGGAGCCATTGGAGAGCGTCGTAGTGAAGAGACCGGAAACCATGTCAAACGTGTGGCCGAGTACTCCAAACTCTTGGCACTTTATTTAGGTATGCCTAAAGAAGAAGTAGAACTTTTAAAACAAGCCAGTCCTATGCACGATATTGGAAAAGTGGGAATTCCTGATTCAATTTTGAATAAACCAGGACTGCTTACAGAACAAGAGCACCGATGCATGCAAGAGCATACCACATTGGGATACAACATGCTTAAAAACTCCAAACGCCCGCTACTTCAAACAGCTGCAATTGTGGCATATCAACACCATGAGAGATGGGATGGAAAAGGATATCCTCAAGGTTTAAAAGAAGAGCAGATACATATATATGGTCGTATTACTGCCATTGCGGATGTATTCGATGCACTGGGAAGTGACCGGGTTTATAAAAAAGCATGGGATGATGAAAAGATTTTTAATCTCTTTAAAGAAGAAAGAGGTTATCAATTTGATCCAAAGCTTGTAGATATTTTCTTTAAACATATTGATGAATTTATTCAAATTCGAAATACATTTCAAGACACAAAACTCGCTTCATAATATAAAGAGCTTCTGCTCTTTATACTCTATCTTGGGTATGCCCCATTATTAATATCAATACACGTACCATTAATGTACTCGGGGCTTCCTATGGCCAACCATACAATCGTTCGTGCAATCTCGCTTGCTCGTGCAAAACGGTGAGTCACCACTGTCTTTTTAAACTCTTCGATACGCTCTTTAGAGTTACTCTTTTGCATATCCGTTTCAACAGGGCTTGGAGCAATACAATTGACAACAATGCCATCACCACCTAAAAGCTTAGCGTAGATTTTTGTTGCATTGATTAAACCTGCTTTTGCAATACCATACCAAACGTCAGGATGACCTATTTGTCCAGCAATGGATGCTACGTTGACAATACGCCCGCACTTTTGCTTCTTCATGCCAACAGAAAATTCATTCATAAGCTCAACCGGAGCATATAAATTAACATTCATCATGTTTTCTCTCTCTTGGGAAGTGTATTTGTCATAAGAGATGTGGGGTTGCATAAAACCTGCATTATTGATGAGGATATCAATATCACCTACAGTTTTTACAATTTCAGAGATGTTGTCTAAGTTGGTTAAATCTGCTTCAATTTCAGTCACATTAGGTAAGCCACCTAACTCAAACTCATTGAAGTCGCGACCAACGACATAAATTTCATATTCGAGTTTGACAAAGATTTTTGCCACCTCTAAACCAATTCCTTTATTGCCTCCAGTAATTAATACTTTTTTAGTCATATTAACTCCTAAATTTTGTGTAAGAATTAATTATATCGTATAATTTTAATTCATACAATGCAAAAAGTTATCTATTTAGAAAAAAATAATACAGTATGGAATAAGCAGCTGATGCTACTTATTCTCATTTAAAAGATGTTCATACCGTTTATCTGTTAACAGTTTCATAAAGGCAACCAAGGCATCGACTTTTCGGTCATTTTGTTTATTGGCTTTTAAATCATCTAAACTGATGGTCTCTTCCACTTCTGGTGCAGCCCAAGGTTCACCTGTTTCAGGATTGATTTTTCGATCAGGATTATTATATTTGTCATAAAACTCTACAACTGTTCTTAAATCTTTAAAGACACCATTGTGCATATATGGACCAGTGATTGCCACATTTCTGAGTGTTGGCACTTTGTATTTTCCTCTTTGAGCAGTATCATTAACTGCTGGGTTGGCTAAAAGACCATCATCAAGTGCCGTTACGCCATTTTTTACTCGAAGTTCTTCATTGACAGGAACTCCTATATTATGATATTCATAATTTGTAAAGGTTTCACCTGGTTTGTCTTCACCTTTTAAAACATGGCATGTGGCACACGAATTATTATTATTGGAAAAAAACAAAGAACGTCCTAAATCTTCTAATACCGTTAAATCATACTCCCCTTTTAAAAAGCGATCATATTTTGAATCAAATGGTGCAAAGAAATCGGTCTTCTCAAAATTTTCAAGTGCTTTTGTCATTGCCATATAAGCTTTGTTTGTATCATTAAAGATATCTTCACCATAAATTTTTTTCATTGTTTGCACATAATAGGCATTCTCTTGCAATCGACTTACAACCTCTTGTTTATCTTTCATACCCATTTCAATAGGATTTAAAGGTGGCCCCCCTGCTTGTCCAGCTAGAGTTGCTTCTCGACCATCCCAAAACTGTCCACCCACATATTTTTTTGTCTTTTCGTTGTAATGAAACTCTGGAGAAAACATCGCATACGCTGCCGTTGGTGCTTGTCTGTCACCTAAAGATTTTCCATCATCCCCTAATGAAGCTTGGCTTTTAATTCCATTTTCACGATTATCTGTAAAACCTGCTTCTGGGTTATGACATGTTGCACAGCTTTGCGTTCTATTTTTAGATAAATTCTTATCAAAAAAGAGTGCTTTACCTAAAGCAACACTCTCATCACTTTTTACGCTATCTTGCGCATGAATCGCACTTGTCAGACACAAAGATACGACTAAAACTTTTAAACTTCTCACTTATTCTCCTTTTTTTCAACAAATTCGCAAATGGGAAAAACAACAAACCTTGCAGTGTTGAATACGATGCCATTTGCTCCTTTCTTAGACCAAATTTTAAATACTTCACCTCTTGCGAATACTTCACACTTCCAAACACTCTGTCCCAAAGTGATAGATAACCTCCATAGTTTTTATCAAAATGTTTTTTACTGTGATGTATTTGGTGCATATAAGGGGAAACCAACCACTTTTCAACGGCTTTAAAATACTTTAACTTCACATGTGTGTGTCGTAAATTTGATCCCAACAGGTTAAATACAAACACCACAATATTTACACCAAAAACTGTGTAAATGTCCAACCGTGCGCCAAACCAATAAAAAAAGAGCCCCGTAACTGCTCCAATACTTAAAGCATACCGCAGTCCAAACAATAAGTTTTCAACCGGATGAACTCGATAAAACGTAAACGGTGTCAACACCTTGGCACTGTGATGTACTTTGTGAAACTCCCACAAAATTGGAATGGTGTGCAACCAACGATGCACCCAATAACGGCTAAAATCACTGACGATAAACAAGGCCAAGGTATAACACACCAAAACAGCTTCATACGACCAATCAAAAGAGACATAACCGAAGTTTTGAATACAGATTTTATACACCCACATCGTCACCTCTTTAGCTCCAATAACCAAAGGAAAAATTAAAAAGATTTTGATGTAGACATTTACAATAAAATAGATGTAGTCCAACTTGGCACTTTCGTGTAGCCACAACTTTGAGCTTAAGACCACACGTGCCTCTTTTTTATTCAGCATCAAATATCCCATTGCAATAAGCATGGAACTTAATATATAGATAAAATAAAGACGCTTATTGGCATCAATAAAATACTCAAATGCTGAAAAATCCATGACTAGTCTCCGTCAGCATCCAGAATTTTTGATGTGATTTTCAACTCTTGTATCAACGACATGAAGTAGTTGTTATATAAATTATTTGCAATCACATAGAACTCTTTTGCCTCTTTACTTGTCAAGTCATCATTGGGAATTTTTTCTAATGCATCTAAGGCATCTTTGATGATTTGTCGAGTAATTTGGACTTCATCATGGGTTAAGTCTTTGATGTATAAATCCCCAAAATCAAAATACTCAGGTGCATCTAAGATTGCTTGATGTGTTTTTAAAATCGCTTTTAAAGCCAAGACCGAATTTTTACTTAAGTAGTACTCTGCTCGATTATTATTGGGATTGTCTTTATATTTAAGTGTGGCACCCAATACATCAGCCACTCTCCACTCTTTGAGTTTATACGCACTTCCAACCAAAGCATTCATCACTGCTGCATTGGTAAATGTTTCATCCTCTAAAAACTGTCTGTTTTTAGTTGTATACACTTCTAAGATATCTTCTAAATGAGATTGAATATTTTGCAATATCATTTTAGAAATCGCTCTGTCTTTAGTGGTGATTTTCTCATTTGAATAAAGAATATACTCTAAAGCATTGATGGTTTTAAATGAGTTTTTAAACATTGAAACAGCCAAACTGTCATTGGATTCTCTCACACGTTGCATCTGCTCATGAAGATTCTCTTTTAGGTTATGATAGACATCAATGTATCGTGGTGAATCCAAATAGTCACTGTCTAAATCCCCCGCAACATATACTGCTTCCACTTTTTTCCAATTATAAATCAGCTCTTGAAAATCTTTTTTTAAAACCTCTTCACTCTTATCATCTAAATCTGTGATAAACTTTTTTGTTACATCAATTGTTACTTGTGTGTCGTTGATTAATACTTTATTGAGTATGTTCTGTTTTGCATCTTGTGCAAATAAAGAGCATACAAAAAGCAGTCCTACGAATAGCGTTCTCATAATTCTCCTAAAAACTTCAATAGTTTTTCTCTGTCTTGTTTGGCTAAATTCATAAATGCTTTTTTAGCATTTAAGGCCTCTCCACCATGCCATAAAATGGCCTCTTCTAAACTTTTTGCTCGTCCATCATGTAAATACTCTGCACTCTGTCCAATGGCCTTGTCATAACTGTTAATGCCCCACAATGGAGCGGTACGCCACTCATTTGCTTGTGCCATAAACTCTACACGTCCATCACTGAGCTCTTCACCCATATCATGCAATAAAAAATCACTGTAGACATAAACGGGTTTGCCCTTAGATGAACTCAAAGATGGAATGTGGCATGAGGTACACCCTATTTGTTCAAAAAGTTGTTCTGCTTTAGCATCTTTGTTTTCAACCACCGGCACTTTTAAATGTTTAAGATAAAAATCAATCGCATCCAAACGTAAATCAGGTACATCCACTTCATCTCTTCCATGTGGTGCGTTCAAACACTCTTTTTGATACGAAGTGCAATTATCTTTTCCGTAAAAAGAGGTGGTCAAACTCATGTCATTAAAAAAGGCATTGGCAATTTGATTTTTAACTGTGGGAGCGCTGGCTTTATACGTATATTTTCCTACAGCTAAGCCACCCTTCTCTTTAGAGTAGACCCAATTTACTCGACCAGAGATGCCATCCTTGTTTGCATCATTCACGTCTTCATTGGCAAGAATGGCTTCATCAGAAATGGCATCGACATAACCCAGTCCAACCAAAGCAGGTGCTTTTCGTACACTGATATGCGTCTGTTTTGAAATTTCACCGTAATTTAAATCGATTAATGAGTAGTGAGGCACATTTAAGTAGACCATATCTCCATCAGGATAAACAACTTTTTTTTGTTCATACACAACTTTAAGTCGTCCTTCAAAAGGAACATCTTTAACCCCATTGATTGCCAATTGTGCACCATAAACGGGGTGAGGCACAAAACCTTGCTGTTGCATTAACGCTTGATGTTCTTGTGAATTATTGCTGTCAATGGAGAGACGTACGACCACACTTCTGCTGATATTGCCATCCTTAGTAAAGAGACTGCCTAAAGCATTATTGGGATGGCAGCTGATACAGGAGTTGGCATTAAAAAGTGGTCCCAATCCATCTCTTGCAGTGGTTGCGCTGGGTGCTTCCACCCAAGGAATTCTAAAAAAACTTTTTCCCAACATCGACAAATCGATTTGTTCATCATTTAAACCATCATACGGTTTTGTAAAAGCTTTTTTAGAAGGATGAGTTGTTTGAACGGCAAAAACACTCACAGCCAATAAAGCTGTGAGTGTTGATATTGTTATGAATGATTTCATCGAATCTCTTTTAGATTTGTGTCTCTTCTGCGTCAGTTACATCATCAACAGTTAAGTCAATTCCATTTGCTTTAGCAACATTGACCATTTCATCACCCAGTTTTCTCATCTCATTTTTAAGTTTAACAATCACTTTTGATTGTGGATCCGTTGAGATAATTTGTCGGTCAAAGTGTCTTGAAGTTCGAGCCACTTCATCCACTGATGCAATTTTTGCTTCGATAGAAGTCATTAACGTCGTTACTCGTTTTTTGTCCTCTTCATTCAATGCATCGATTGGTGCTTTACCTAATTTTTTACCTTCATAGATTCCTAAAAGAACGTTTTTGAACCCTTGGTAGTTTGTAGCGATATCTCGATGCGTGTTGTCAGAGAAGCACGAATGTTCGTCCTCTTCACTTGGAGTTAATACTGCAACTGCAATTCTTTCGTTTGCAAGTTCTGATTTAATAAAAACACCCATACCTGCAAAAATCTGTTTCATTGCTGTTTTTTCATCAATGTTTTTATCTGCATTTTCACCCTCTAATGTATTTAAAAGCGCCGCTTTATAAAGTCCTGTTGTTCCATCAACTTTATTATCCCAAGCAGAAGCAACGATTTGTAAGTCCTCTACTAACTTATCCGTTACAGCTTTTAAATATGCCAATCTTCTTGGTGCATTCACGTCACTTGTAAAATCACTTAATGGTCTTTGTCCTGCAACTAAATCACCTGAAGTAACTTGATCTTTAATGAAGTTAGAGTAATCTTGGTCTTGTCCCCAAAGTAAGAATTCAATTGCATGGTAACCCGTACTTACATTTGCTTCACCACCATTTTCATTCAAGTTTGTTAACGCCTCTTTGGTTATGGTTGTTACATCAACCTCTGTGCTTTGTTCCCCACCTGGATTAAATGCACCTGCAGTGTCAATGATATTTCCTGCAGTCTTTTTACCATCTGCATCAATCGTATAATCAATCATATTTTCGTCAAGTGGCCATGCATTGATTTGTCCTTCTAAAGCGCCATATGCTTCAGAAATCCAATTCTCTTCGGCATCAATAGGACCATTTGATAATCTGAAAATTTCAGATTGACCATATGATTCTCGTGAATGTATCCAAGCATCTTTTGCCGCTTGGAATGTCTCTTCTGTTGGGTTTTGTGTAAATGTATTAACAGCTGTTTGTAGTTTAACAGCATCATTAAGAGCATCATTATAATTGGTTGTTGCAATTTTTGCATACGTTTGCACAATATCTGATGTCTTTGCAACAGGTGCATCCACACTCTCTTTTGCACAACCTGATACTATCAATGCCGTAGCTATACTGATTCCTGAAATCAATAACTTCACTTTTTTCATATCTCTTCCTTTTAATTTTGTAATTATGATTGTTATTATCAATAAGATATGCAATTAAAACATCATTTGACTTTAAAGAAACTTAATAGTGATAATAATTATTAAAATAAGGTGGAAAGGGAGAGGATGGGGATTAAAAGAGAGACTTTAATCCTTTAATTAATCCATCCATTTCTTCGTCCGAGAGTTTGTCATTGAGTTTTTTTGAGAGCTCTTTTTTTACTTTCTCTTCAGCTCTTTGTTTGAGTACTTCACCCACATCAATTGAGATGTCAGGTTTATCAATATTGCCTTTGATTTTTGCTTCGACCTTATGCCCTTTTAAATCCAGTTTCACATTGGTGTCGAGTGTTTTGTTCTCTAAATCCACCCTACTTTTAGGCACCGTGATTTGAGTGTATTGACTCTTCATATTCACTGTTGAATTGATGACTTTTTTATCAATTTGACTGTTGAGTGTAAAGTTTTCATACACCTCTTTGGTGATATCAAACTTAGCCAAAGTATTGATTAAATAAGAAAATCTGTTTTTCACAAACTGACCATTAACCAACATCGCAGTGATGTCACCTTTTTGAGTCACTAAGTTATAGTTCACATTGGCATTGGCTTTAGAATCAAAAAAAGAGGGGTATGTCAGCATCTTTGTTAACGCCAATACTTCAATATCTTTCATGCTTGCAGTTAACTCATCATTATAAAGTGTATAGTTCACTTCTCCATCTAAAGTTTCAGAAATTCCTGTGATTTCAAGATTATCATCTTTTTTAACCGTACCATTGATTTCTAAATTACCAGCTAATTTCATTTGTGTTATATCATACAAACGTGCTAAATCTTCAAACACAATTTGATAATCTGAAATCAAAGAGTTATCTTTCAAACTCAATCGCGCTTTTTGTACAAATACATTGACAATAGAGGTAAAAAAGTCCACTCTGTTTTCAACCATATACGGTTTTAAATCGGTGATGATTTCTCCTTGAAAGAGTTTCACCGTGTCAAGTTTTAAATTAAATGCTTCATTGACAACTTTATTATTCAATGCCCCATTATGAATATTGGTTGTAATTTGTCCTGCAAGCGTCGGAATCTTTGTGTTGGTGATTTTCCCATTTATATCCACCAATCCTGTTGCATAGGCTGGTTGATTGAGTGTATAGAGCGCTTTTTCAATCTTCACCCCTTTACTTGCAATATCCACATTGGTCACTGCAAAGTTTTTCAACACCACATCATATTTAGAATCACTTCCAAAAATATCTGTAATCCCTTTTACTAAAAGCAACTCTTTATTTCCATTGATTTCACCATTGGTTTGGAAACTTCCTTGAAGTTTTTGTGCTGTGAACTGCTCTAATTTTGAAAGATCCTCGAAATTCACGTCATATTTTAAATTGAATTTCAGACTCAATGGTGCAATTTCACCTGCAACAGAGAATTTCGAACTCTCATCCAAAGATGCCGCTATATTCATCTCACTCATGGTAATAACAAAAGAATCAAATTTAAATGTAGCAATACCCTTTTCATGTACTTTATTTTCAATAATAGAGGCCACCGTTTGATTACCAAAAGAAGTGAATAAAAAGATATACGCTGTTGAGATATTCAATAAAATAAAAAGACTTAAAAACAGAAATAGTTTTCTCATAAGAAACTCCTTGATGCAAAATTATACATTAAAAGTTCTGACTTTCCCATAATATAACAAAAACTTGACAAATGAAAAAAAAGACTTTAAAATGGTAGCAATTTCTAAAAGGAGAATAAACATGAAGTTCAAAATTTTTATTGCTGTTATTTTAACAGCCCTTAGTTTAAATGCACAAAGTTTTAAAGTTGATACGTCTCATACTAAAGTGGGATTTAAAGTCAAACACCTGATGATCAGCAATGTGGTTGGTCACTTTGAAGAGTTCAATGGAATGTTTGATTATGATGAAAAAAAAGGGACACTTACAGCTTTTAAAGGAGAAGTAAAAGTCAACAGCATCGATACATCCATTGAAAAAAGAGACAACCACTTACGAAGTGCTGACTTTTTTGATGCACAAAAATTTCCCATCATGACCTTAGAGATGTTAAGCATTGATGGTGAGGATATGATCGCAAACTTAACCATTAAAGGCATTACAAAGAAAGTGGAATTTGAGTTTGAAAATGGAGGAAGCATCGTCGCGCCTAACGGTGTAAAAAAAGCAGGGTTTTCTTTAGAAACAAAAATCAATCGAAAAGATTTTGGTCTGAACTGGAACAAAGTACTTGAAGCAGGTGGTGTTGTTGTAGGCGACATTGTTAGAATCAACCTAGAGATTGAAGGTGATGCCATCAAATAAAAGTGGGAAATCCACTTTTATTTGTTACTTTTTGTACAATTTAAAGCTTAACTTTTTAAATTACTGCTTATCCTTTACTCAATATAAACTTCTTTTAAAATTTCTTAATGTATACTTCTTGCCGAACAAAGTGATAAGTAGGGATACGCAAGCCGAACGGACTTTGTAAAATAAAAAATTATAAGGAATCTAGAATGAAAAAAATCGTTCTTTTAATGCTGGCTATCGCTGGTGCTGCATTCGCTGCTGATGGTGCGGTTGCAAACGAAACTTTAAAAGCTTACTCTGTAGTTGCTGCAGGTATTGGTCTTGGTCTTGCTGCACTTGGTGGTGCTATCGGTATGGGTAACACTGCTGCTGCAACAATCGCTGGTACTGCTAGAAACCCAGGTTTAGGTGGAAAATTAATGACAACAATGTTCATTGCTTTAGCGATGATCGAAGCACAAGTTATTTATGCACTTGTTGTTGCTATGATTGCATTATATGCAAACCCATTCTTAGGGTAATCATTAAATCTACAGATTTAATAACCTTAAAAGGTCAAGAGTTTTGACTCTTGACCTTTTTTTATGCCTCATTTAAAATTAAATTAAATATTATTAGGGTAATATTCTTTCTCTAATTTACTATGCGACTGTGGTGGAACGGTAGACACGCGGGCTTGAGGGGCTCGTGCTTCACGGCGTGAGGGTTCAAATCCCTCCAGTCGCACCATTAATGAACTTATCTCTTGTATCCATTGAAAATCCTATAAACAACACTCTTCTCATTTTTAAATCAAAACTTCAATAACATTGTTCAAATCATCTCTGATTTTTTTCTTTTAAGTATGCTAAAAGAAAACTAAGAATATAATTTTAATATTGATTATCATAATAAAAATCTTTTAAAAGGTGTTGACCAATGGAAAATATTATTCTGGGTGTAGTAGCGTTATTGGCACTGTACTATATTTATATAAAAACTTTTAAAAATAGTGGTTGCAATTGTGGCAGCGCGGAGTGCAAAAGTAAAAATAAAGATGCTTGAACAAAATAAAACGATTGTTGAAATAAAAAATCTTTCACACAATTTTGGTTTAAAAACCATTTATAACAATTTAAATCTTTCTATTAAAGAGGGTTCCGTGTATGGAATCTTAGGTAAAAATGGTGTAGGAAAATCCACACTGATTAATATTTTGATGGGATATATCAAACCAAACCATGGAGAGTGTTTAATATTTGGAGAACCTTCTCATAATTTATCCAATCAAGCCAAAAAGGAGATTGCCCTTTTACATGAGGGGTTTATCTCTTATGATTATATGTCTATACAAGAGTTTGAAGCTTTTTTAGCTCCCTTTTATGAAAAGTGGGATAAAGAGATATTTTACAACTTAGTTGATTTAATGGAACTCAACTATGAACAAAAACTCTCTACGCTCTCTTTTGGGCAAAAATCACAAGTAGTACTGGGGGCAATTTTTGCTCAAAACGCAAAGCTTTTAATACTGGATGATTACTCAATGGGCCTTGACGCTGGTTATCGAAGACTTTTTATTGATTATTTAAAAGATTATATCAAAGATACCAATAAAACAGTTCTTATTACTTCGCATGTAATGGGAGATTTAGTAGACCTTATCGATGAAATGGCCATTATACAACGAGGTGGGAGGATACACCAAGATACCATGGGAAACTTTATAGAGAACTTTAAATGTTATAAACTCGACAACCAAACAATTTGTGAAACAAGAATCCATAGACTAGAAGAGTATAAAGGTGAAAAAAAGATTTATACCTTTGAAGATATTCATGAATTAGAAGAGATTCAAACAGACTTTGAAGATAAGTTCTTAGGTTTTGTAGGGAAATATTAAGATGATCCGTTCAATTATCCAAAAAGAGTGGTTAAAACTCAAATTTATTATCTTACTTTTAATGATAGTCTCCTTTGTTATTCTTGCAAATTTTTGGTACAACTTGAATTTTCAATTCTCTACAGTTGAACCTGAATCTATGATGTGGTATAGATTTGCTTCTTTAGAACAAAAACCTTATGAGTCTCTATCGTATCTCTTTTATATCATTGGTTTTGCTGTTGCTGTATTTCAATTTGTTCCTGAAAAAATCAAAAACAGAATCAAAATCATGACTCACTTACCCATCTCATTAAAACGATCTCTGTTTTTACACCTGTTTATTGGTATTTTCTATATCTTTATTTTAAGTTTACTTTTGACTTTGACTATTGTGATGATTGTCTCTTTTTACTACCCTTTAGAGATAGGAATGGTCTCTGTGAAAGACACCTCTTTTTATTTCTTGGGTTCCATTATTGTTTATCTGGGTATATCCAGTGCGGTTATTGAAAAAAATGCAATTATAAGTACACTCAAACTCTTTATAACACTGTTGCTTATTTTTGTGTTTCATAAAACCACCTTTTCATCGATTGATTTCACTTGGATATTCATTGCATTGATACTGTTGTTTGTGTCACTTGATAGTTTTTACAGTATTAAAGAACAGAGATTAAAGAGCTTTATATTTAAATTTTCCATCTTTATTTCAACCATAACGGTTCTGTTTTTTTCATACCAACTCTATATTGACAAGTATGAAAACAATCTTAATAAGTACTATATATTTTATTCTCCTATTTTAAAAAAGTTTGTCTATCAAAAAAACTTTGGAGAGCATCAATTTGAATATGGCACTGATGAAAAAGAGACGTTTGATATGAATACGTATAAATCTTATTTGCCGTTTGTATATTGGAGAGACTTGGATATTCAAGGAAAACTTCCTTTACATCTTGATGGAGAGATGTATGATAAAAAAACCATTAAAGAATCGAGACTCAGTTTCTCATATAATCCGAGTTTATTAAAAAAACAAGAAATCCAAATCTATCCTTTTTTTAATCCTCAAAGCAACATTGGTATGATTAGATTTCCCGAAGAGATGGTCTCTTTTGAAAATGATACGATTGATTTTTATGAACTTGACCATATTGAACATGATGAATCTCAAAACAATACTCATACTCATTTAATAGAAGAGATGATTCAGTTACCTCTTACACACGAGATTACCTTTCCCATAAAAAATGTTTGGGGGAAAGCTACCAATATGAAGCCTTTTGATTTGGGTTATTTTATGTTGGATTCAAATAATAAACTTTTTAGACTCAACCGATATGACAACACCCTCTACTTAAATCATATAAAGTATCCCGATGGCATAGAGCTTAAATTTATGAAAATAAGTGAAAATAAAAAGAGGGGACTTGCTGGTTTTGCCATAGACAGTAAAAGTAACTTTTATATTTTAGATTATCAAACACTCAAGTTTAAAAAAATTGATATAGAAGGTTTTGACTATAAAAAGATGAAACTTCTGTTTATCTCAAACCCCAAATATTACTTAGTAAGATATGACGATCACATAAAATATCACGCCGCAGTATTTGACAAAGATTTCAATAAAATTGATGAAAAAATTTTTAAATAAGGAGAAACCATGAACAGTAAAATGAGAACACTGGCGTCATTAGAAAAAGGTGAAAAAGCAAAAGTGAACAAGCTTTATGCAAAAGGGAAACTATTGCAAAAACTTTTAGATATGGGGTTTGTGAATAATGTGGAAATAGAGGTTATACGAGAAGCTCCTCTTTTTGATCCCATGGAGTTAAAACTCCATAACTATAACTTAAGTATCAGAAAAAGTGAAGCTCTTCTTATAGAGATGGATGTAAAGGAATAATATGAAACACATTAAAGTAGCTCTTGCTGGTCAACCCAATTGTGGTAAATCCACAATATTTAACCTTGTAAGTGGAATTGAACAGCATATAGCAAACTACCCTGGAGTAACTGTTGATAAAAAAGTGGGTTATTTTAAATATGATAACTACAAAATTGAAATGGTTGATTTACCCGGGACCTACTCTTTTAGTTCATACTCTTTAGAAGAGAGAGTGGCAAAAGAGTTTATTATAGATGAAAAACCTGATGTTATTGTCAATATAGTAGATGCTTCAAATATTAAAAGAAATCTCTATTTAACTTTTCAACTTTTAGAAATTGGTATACCTGTAATTGTTGTCTTAAACATGATGGATGTAGCAAAAAGAAGGGGTATAGAGATTGATTCTAAAAAGATATCAAAAATGTTAAACTGTCCTGTCATAGAAGCATCTGGTTCAAAAGGTATTGGTGGCAAAGATATCATGAAAGGGATTGTTGATACGGTAACTCATGCACACCAATATGAAGAGTTTAAAATAAACTATGAAGAGTTAGAACCTCATATTCACAACATTGAAGAAAAAATCGAAAGTACACAATCTGTTTTAAATAAAAGATGGCTTGCTATTAAAGCTTTAGAAGGTGACAGTTCCATTATTTCCCATTTAAAAACAGAGTTCAATGATATAGATGAGTATATCAAAAATCAAGAGAAATTATTTCATGAAAAATATGATAAAGATGCCCCATCCTTTTTGGCATCCTACAGATATGAATCAGCAGATATAATACACCACAATGCCATCAAAGAGAAAAATTTAGGAAAAGCAACTTTAACAGATAAGGCCGATAAGATTATTTTAAATCGATTTCTGGCTTTACCTATTTTGATTCTTTTTATGTTTTTAGTTTATGAAATTTCCATTGTGGGTGGATACAAACTTACCGATTATACTTGGCCTATACTAGCTGCTTTTAAAAACTTGGTTATTGATATTTTACCTGCTGCTGATTTTATTGATGTTCCGATGATCACCGATTTTGGTATTTGGATGGTCAACAGTGGAAATGCTCTCATGAACTATCTTCCCATCTTTTTTATTCTCTTTGCACTTATTGCCATCATGGAAGATGTGGGCTATATGCCAAGAATGGCCTTTATTTTAGACAGGGTTTTCAAACGTTTTGGTCTGCATGGACAATCAACTCTTCCTCTTGTTTTAGGAGGTGCTATGGTTGGTGGATGTGCAGTACCAGGAGTAATGGCAACCAAAGGAATTGCAGATGACAGAGCAAGAATGGCAACCATTCTTTCTGTTCCATACATGAATTGTTTGGCGAAAGTGCCTTTTTATACTCTTCTTTTAGGTGCCTTTTTCAAACCTGATATGGCTATTATGATGTTTTTTATCTCTACCATCACACTTTTTATAGCCATGATTGTAGCAAGAATCATTACCGCCACTATTTTAAGCACTCGAGAAACTGCTCCTTTTTTAATGGAACTTCCGCCTTATCATCTACCCACTTTTAAAGGGGTTATCATCAGAGCATTTCAAAGAGTATGGTTATACATTAAAAAAGTTGTGACCATTGTGCTAGCAGTTGCTATTGTACTATTTGCGATGCTTCAATTTCCTGGACTTGATGAAAATGCCATGAAAGTATATGAAGCACAAGGAACAAAAGCACTTCAAACTTTTGATAAAAAAGTGAAATCCAGTAGCTATTATAACGAAGTAGATACCAAACAAAAGGTATCGACACT
Source organism: Candidatus Marinarcus aquaticus (assembly GCF_004116335.1). Classification (NCBI taxonomy): domain Bacteria; kingdom Pseudomonadati; phylum Campylobacterota; class Epsilonproteobacteria; order Campylobacterales; family Arcobacteraceae; genus Candidatus Marinarcus; species Candidatus Marinarcus aquaticus. Next base: position 154,828 of record NZ_PDKN01000001.1, on the reverse strand, counting down.
ATTAAACTATTATGATGGATACAGAGCTAAAAGAATGGTTACAAGCTCTCGTGAAGGAGCTGAAGATGTGGATAATGAGTATCGTGAAATCAATCCCTCATCTTTTAAATTTATTAAACCCAAAAGAGACAAAGAAGCCAAAAAAGTCAACAAAGCGTTAAGAACACTCTCCACTCAAAGAAAAAGAATTTTAAGAGGGATGAAAAACGACAAAGTTGAAAGTTCACTTTTAGGTATGGCGGGAAGATCTATAGAACCTCTAACACGTTATGCAGGATTTGACTGGAAAATCAATGTTGCTTTTCTCAGTTCTTTTGCTGCAAGAGAGAGCGCTGTTGCAACGCTTGGTTCTATCTATGAAAATAATAAAGCAGATGATATGAGAGCAGAAGAAGCAATGGCACTTAACAGCGGCTATACCCCTTTGCATGCTGTGGCTATTATCATTTTTATGATATTAACACCACCTTGTATTGCAACGATGATTGTAGTAAAAATGCAAACTAACAGTTACAAATGGATGCTGTTTGCTATATTTTTTCCTGTATTTTTAGGAATTATCATCTCATCTGTTATATTTAGTTTGGGTTCATTTAATAACTGGAGTGGTGTTGAGGCGATGATTTATTTTTACATAACAGTTGTGCTTATAGCACTTATTATTGGTCTGTTCCCAACTAAAAACATCAACTGGAAAGGAGGAATACAATCCAAAGCAAAAGGACAATACAACGTTTACGAAAACAATTTTAATATAGGAGAAAATAGATGAAAAAAATTTTAATTGGTTTAGCTTTTTTAGCTAGTTCTGTGTTTGCTCATACAGCGATTATGAGTTGTTTTGATAATGGTGATGGTACCATCACTTGCGAAGGAGGTTTCAGCGATGGAAGCAGTGCAAGTGGTGTTAAATTTCATATTTTAGAAGATGGTAAAAAAACTTTTGAAACAAAAATGAATGAAGACAGTGAAGTCACATTTAAAAAACCTATAGGATCATACAGTGCTGTATTTGATGCAGGAGAAGGTCACCAAGTACATGTAAAAGGTTCAGAAATTACTGAGTAATCACTATAAAGTACACTTAACACGGTACTTCATTTATACACATAAAGGAAAAAAAATGACAAAAAAGTTAATAATCAGTACATTAGCAGCTGCTTCAATAGCAGCAACATCGGCATTTGCACACTTTCAAATGGTATATACGCCCAATACAGCATTGCCAAAAGGTGAAACAATAGAGTTTAAACATGTATTTACTCATCCATTTGCTGATGAACATACGATGGATATGGCTGGAGTCGAAGAGTTTTATGTCATTAATAAAGGAAAAAAGAAAAATTTAAAAGAGAGTTTAAAGCCTATTACTTGGAAAGGTAAACACAACTCAGGAAAAGCTTTTGAATCATCATATAAAGCACGAAGAATGGGTGACCACTTATTTATTATGCAGCCCGTGCCATATTTTGAAGCAGGTGAAGGAATATATATCCAACAAATTACAAAAACCGTCATCAATGTAGCGGGTACTCCAACCGATTGGGATGCTGAATTAGGATTAAAAGCTGAAATTGTTCCTTTAACAAAACCTTACTCTATTTGGGAACATGGAAGTTTTACAGGTGTTGTAAAATCAAATGGCAAACCCGTACCATTTGCAGAAATAGAAGTGGAGTATATAAATAATACCCCCGATATGAAAAATAATGCCATGGGACCTAACAAATACGAAGCACCTCAAGATTCATTTGTAACAATGGGAATTAAAGCAAATAAAGATGGTGAATTTACCTTCTCAATTCCAAAAGCTGGATTTTGGGGATTTTGCGCTTTAGGAGTGGGGTCTGATACAGAATACAAAGGCAAAGAGCTCAGCCAAGATGCTGTTATTTGGGTCGAAGCTAAACCAATGAAATAATAGTTCTACCTTACAAATAAATAGCACTCAAAACTTATAGGAATTTTTTCCTATAAGTTACTCAATTTTCGCCTTTAAGTTCCAAGAAAGTATTTTAATTATAAGATTCATTATTAATTTATCAAAGGTATTATATGAAAAACAAAATGAATGATCATGAAAGATATTTTATTATAAATGAATTTGAAGAAGGATGGGGAATGGAGGACATCGTTTGTGAAGAACAACTCTTTGACTACTGTATAGAAGTGTTGTTTATTCCTGAAAAGAAAATAGAAGAATTGAATATGACGCATGAAGGATTAGAGATTATTCTACATAATTTAAAAATCAATGATTTAACAGAAGATTGGTATGTTCACCTTTCTAAAAATGCTATTAACTAAATATTACCTCGAGTACCTACTTGCTAGGTCTCCCCTCTAAAAGCCATTGTTTTGCCTTTATATACTCTTCAAAATATTCTAAATCAAAAGAGAATAATTTATCTGCTAAATGTACAGTGTACTCTTCAACTTTATTGTTTCCAACAATAGCAATTTTCTTTAATTCATCTATATGATTCATGGTAAATATTAAATCATCCCATAACGCTTTTAACTCAATACCTTCTATTTGAGTAATATCAAGTAAAATATTCATGGATGGTACTTTATAAGTCTCCATTAACAACTCAATTTTTTCTTGAAATAGTGCAAACTCTTTATGAGTTAATTTGCCTGTTATAGCAACTTCAACAAAAAAGTTGTTTAATGAGATGGCCAAATTCTTTTCATTAAACTCCTCAAGAACTTCTTCTTTTAAAACCATTGAAATATTTTTAACTTTTTTTGCAGGTTGATATAAGGTATGGTGCCAATATGAAAAACCAACCAACGCAGCACCAGCTACAACGTGTAATCGTTTCATTAACTTATTTTTCATATAAAAAGAGGTTGCCACAGTAATCCCCATGGTTGCGGTCATTCCTATCTTTGCAATCTCTTTTTTTGTATCCAAATCCAGTGTAGGAATGGTGATTTTTTTTGCTTCGTTTTCCATTATTTATTGAACCCTCTTAGTTATATTGACACCTTTCATTGAATTAAAAAGCAATCCAATGGTCGTACCATTATGCAACACTGCTGTGGTAATAGGACTGAACAATCCCACGGTTGCTCCCGTTAAAATCAAACTGTTGACCCCCACCGTTGCATTGAAGTTATTATTGATGAGTTTCATCGTTTTATTGGCCAACTCTTTTGCTTGCGCCACCGCATCAATATCATCTTTTAACAGACCAATATCGGCTGTGGCTTTAGCAATATCAGCCCCTTTACTCATACTGATACCCACATCAGCACTCATTAATGCTGGGGCATCATTGATTCCATCACCCACAAAAGCCACTTTAGCACCTTTGTCTTTCAATGACTTTATAATCTCTGCTTTTTGAGTAGGTTTCATATTGGCATAGACCGTATCTACACCTAATTCTTTGGCCAAAGAGTCTGCTTTTTCTTGAATGTCACCCGTGAGCATCACAATCTCTTTTACACCCATGCTTTTAAGTTTTTGTAGCGTTGTTTTTGCATTTTTCCGCACTCGGTCTCGCATGCCAATGGTTCCAAGTAATTTTTTATCATAGCCCACATAAAGCAGTGTTCGACCTTCAAGCAGACACTTCTCTATCTTTTTTTCATGTTTAGAAAAATCAATGTTTTCATCATCTTCTAAAAAGTGTCGACTTCCAATAACTACTTCTTTACCATTGACGATGGTTTTAACTCCATGAGCCACAATAAACTCTACTTCTTCATGATGCATATGAACAAAGCCTTTTTCACGTGCAGCTTTTACAACCGCTTCTGCAACGGGATGAAAGTAGTGTTCTTCAGCACTGGCTGTAAGATTTAAAATATCATCTTCTTTCCATTTAGGTAAAAAAGAGTTAATGGATTCTACTTCCAAGTCACCATAAGTAAGGGTACCTGTTTTGTCAAAAACAAACGTATCTACATTGTTTAATGCTTCAATCGCTTTGGCTCCTTTTATCATGATACCATTTTTACCTGCTTTTGAAATCGAAGATTTAAATGCAACCGGTGTTGCCAGTTTCAAGGCACACGAATAATCAGCTTGCAGAACCGCTGCCACGCTTTCAAAATCTCGATTAATCAAATAAGAGACACCTGCTAAACCTAAGGTAACGGGTACTAATTTATCAGCCAATTTTGTGGCTTTTAAGCCAATGGCTGATTTCTCATTCAGTGAAGTGGCAATGTAGTTTTTAATACGTGCCGTTGCAGTATCTTCTCCCACATACTCTGCCCAGATTTTCAGTCTGCCATCTTCCACAACCGTTCCTGAAATCACCTTATCACCTCGTTGTTTTGCCACAGGTTCACTTTCACCTGTCATTGAGACTTGGTTCACTGAAGCACTTCCTGAAAGTACATGCCCATCAATAGCGATGGTATCACCCGCACCTACAATTACAATATCACCCACTTTTATCTCAGCTGTATTGACCAATTTTTGTACGGCTTTGCCCTTCTCTTCAACTTCTATCCATGCTTTTTGCACGTTTGGTTTGGCCAACTCTTTAATAAGATCATCACTTTTGTGTACGGTTGTCTCTTCAATGTATTCACCCAATTCCAACATGGTATTCGTACTATTCGCAGCCAGATAATCTTTTCGTGCAATACTCACACCCACAGCTGTGGCTTCAAGTACTTTTGAGGTTAAACCTTCAGAAAAGAGCTCTTTAACCCCTTCAATGAGCAAGGGTTTAGCAGCCAAAGAAGTAATAAACATCTTCGCTGTGTCATTGGAGACCATGCGTTCAGCGACCAATGCCGTTCCTGCACGTGTTACACCAAAAAGACTGGGTTCTTCATCACTGATACAATCCATACAATCATTTATAAATGTTTGGCATGTTTTATATTTATTCATATCCAAAGAAGCAAGCATCTCTTCTATTACACTTAAAGAGACGCCCTCGTGTTCAAATATGATGGTGCCAATTTTTTGATTGATACGTACTGCGTTGATACCGTCTACTGATTTTAAATTGTGAATTAAAGAGGAGCTATTATACTCTGTTCCTTTTAACTCTTGACAATAAAATCGATAACGTTTTTTCGTTTTATGTACCAGTTTGATGTTACAACTCATGAGACTCTCTTACTCAACTGGTTCAGCTTCCATTTCAGCTTTTGCATCTTCAAATCGCTCTTTCATCTCTTCAATTCCAGCTGTAAAAAGCGCACTTCCTTTTGCCACGGTTTTAAAAATTGCTTTTTGTGCATTTTCATTGGTCAACACATAAGCACCCAAAGCACCAATAGCAGCCCCTAATAAAAACTTACCCGTATCAAAATTACCCAATAAACCATCAGCTGGTGCGTTGTTAATATATGGATTTTGATTGGCCAAATTCAAATCATTTAACCCTTGGTTTTGAGTATTGATGTATGGATTATTTTGAATCGTATTCTTATGCATTTTATGCCTCTTTTCTTTTTTCTAATCGTTGTCTCTCTTCAAGTTTTTCACTCACTTTCTCTACCGCATATACTCCCATGGCACCAACAGAAATAGCTGTAAGTACTCCCATGATGTTTCCTTTACCCATGTAGTTTGCTGCAGCAATGGCACTGCCTGTTGCCACACCACCTTGAGCAGAGAGTTTTAAAGAGTTGCTGATCGCCTCTTGTTTTGCTATTTCACCCTTTTTATATTTATTGTAGTTGAGCGCTGCTGCTAAGGCTCCTGCTGCTAATGCACCACTTACTACGTGACCTGTTACGTTTCTGGGTGCACCTGTATTGATTGCTAAATTACTTGGCATCACTGACTTCTCCTTTGGTTTCAGTTTTGGTTTCAGACTTTTTTGATTTGATGGAGTCCACTTTTTCACTTACGGTTGCTTTGACATCTTTTGCAAGCTCTTTGCTTTTTTCTAATCCACTTTCGGCCAATGTTTTTGCTTTTTTAGTACCTTCATTAACACTTTTTTTGATTTTATCATTGTTGTTATAAGCCACAACTGCGATTGCTCCAGCGGCTACTCCTGCAATAAACGGTAACATTACTTCTCCTTATTATGTTGTTTGGTTGTTTTAAGCATCACCATGAGTGTTGCTCCTACTACGGCTCCTAACGAAAAAGGGATAATGGGCATACTTAATCCTCCTCTTGTGTAGATTTATGTTCATTCTCTTTAATCATTTGTGAAAGCACCCCTGCTCCTACAGCACCTAAAAGTGCCCCACCTATAAATGAAAGGTTAGTGTTGCTTAACATTTTCATTAAATCTTCTTGTGATACATCCCCAGCAGAAAACTTTTGAACCATCTGTCCAATTTCATCCATTTTGCCAATGGCATCATCAAGATTATGTGCAGAGTATTGTTGATGAATATCATTGAGGTTCACATTTTCTAACTGGCTGTGTTGTGCCACTGCTTTTCTAAATGCTGGCAAGTGATTATTGTATGAAGCTGCTTGAAGTTTGTACATCGTATCAAGCACATCGGGATACTCTTGAACATAATCAATCAGATTGTCGTACATTTGAATATTATCAATCTCTGCAGCCACTGCTATTTCGCACGCTTCTAAAACAGAGTTGGGCGCTTCAATTTTAGATTCCCAATCATTTAAAGGAGCAGGAACTTGATACTTTTCAAGCAGATGTAAAAGTGCTTGATAGTGTCTTACTTCGGCTTCTATGATATTGGTAAATGGTGGTGTGTCTCCAAACGTTTCTAATACTTTTTTATAAGTTTCATACGCATGATACTCATCATAAACAGCAATCCTCAAAACTTGATGCAGTACAGGAATTTCACTGTTTACATCCACTTTAAATGTTTTAAGCACCTCATCATCAAAGTTTTTTAACACCTCTTGGTTTGTCGTGTTTTCCATTACTCTACCTCTTTTGAAAGTCTGTTTAAAATCTCTGCTATCTCTTCAACGTTCTCTTGATTGAGTAGGTTTTTCCATAAATAATCAGGGAAAATTGTGTTGTCATACTCTATGGTAATAGAACCTACTATCTTATTGATTTTAACTTTTTTAATTCCATCAATCTTTTGAGGAATTTGCTCAATATCTTGTAATGTGATATTTTCACTTTGTTCTTTTATTTTTGGATTTACTCTCACACGTATTCGCCCTTTTGTATGGTGAATAAGTGTAAGGTAAGAACTGATTTCTATAATTTTATCAACCGTAATCACTTACTGTATCCTTTTGATTTTAATGATTATTCAAAAACCCACTTTAACTTAACCTTAAAATAAATCAAGAATTAGTATCAATAGCCAGTCTAGAAGAGTTTAACATAATTCCTAGAGTATGTCCAATATGAATCAAGCCTGCACCAACCGGAGTTAATTTTCCAACTGCAGAAAGTCCTACCCCTATTAAATTTGTACCCGTACCAATGTAGTAGTTTTGATTCACTACATTCAAGCTTCGTTTACTTATATCATATAAATTCACTACATCTTCAGGGTGAGAGTGTGTCACTGCAATATCTGAAACGGCAATCGCTGCTTCACTTCCACCTGCAGCAAATGAGATGGCCACATCTGCTTTACTCATGGCAAACGTATCATTTACACCATCCCCAACCATGACCACTTTGTCATACTCTTTTTTTAATTGCATAATCGCTTCAGCTTTTCCTTGTGGTGTTTGATTGGCAAAGACTTCATCAAAACCAAAATCAAAAGCAAAACTGTTGGCCACTTGTACCTCATCCCCTGTTAGAAGTACAATGTGTTTTACTCCTTTATCTCTTAAGTGTTGAATCATCTCTTTGGTGCCTTTTCGAACCTCATGCGTTAAAGCAAGCAGTCCTAAAATGGTTTCACCTTTAACCACATACACCACCGTTTTTCCACTACCTAAAAGTTCAGAGACCGTTTTACTGTACTCTTTGGTCGCAACTTTAAAACGGTGAAGTAACGCTTTATTACCTACTAAAATACGCTCACTATTATAGGTACTTTTAACGCCAAATCCAGGAATGATTTCACTTTCTAAAGTGTGTTCAAATGTCATACCTTTATCTTTAGCTTGTGCCACAATCGCTTTTGCTATGGGGTGTGAATTTCGATATTCTGCCATAGCAGCATACTCTAACACTCTGTTTTCATCTGAACCATTGAAACTGACAATATCCGTTATAACTGGACGACCCGTTGTGAGTGTTCCTGTTTTATCAAAACAAAAAACTTCACTTTTACTCACATTCTCTAAGGCATCGCCCCCTTTGATTAAAATACCTTGCTTAGCAGCATTAGCAATCCCACCACTGACAGCTGTAGATGCAGCTAAAACAGTAGCGCATGGACACGACATGACAATCATGGTAGAAAAAGCTGCTGTGAATGAACCTGTTATAAAAAAAGTTCCTACAGTTAAAAGTGTCCCCAGTTTAAGCAGTCGATTTGCTAATCGGTCTGCTTCTAATTCACTGGGTGATTTTTGCATAAGAGAATACTCCACTTCTCTCATGGTTCGAGAGATGTAGGTTTCATTACCCAAAGCCGAAACTTCAATATAAATACGCCCTCTTTCACACACTGTTCCAGCAAAAACCTCTTCATTTTCTTGTTTAAATGTAGGTTCACTGCGACCATTGATAATGGCTTCATCGATCTCTGCATTGCCTTGGATAATGATACCATCCACAGGGATTTTTTCACCACTTCTACTTACAACAATATCACCCTCTTTGAGTGTATGCATATCGATTTCTACTTCCACTTCATCAATAAGCACATAGACTTTTTGAATATCCAGTTCTACTAAATTTTGTATCTCTTCACGTGAACGATTGGCAATATACTCCTCTAAAAGCATGCCACCACGTAAGATGTAGATGATTTCAAAGGCAGCCGTTGCTTCTCCTAAAAATATAGCTAAAAGCAGTGTACCACTCATAAACGTATGAAGCGTAAACTGTTTGTGTTTCATCTCTTGCCATGACTCTTTTAATAAAGGAATGGCGGCAACCAGTGAGACCAATGCCACCAGACTCAATGGTGTTGCAGCAATACTTACACCTAAAAAACTCTCGCCTATAAAAATATAAAGAGCATACCCCGTTAACAAGCCAAATTCAATAAGTTTTCTTTTCCATGAAACGGCATCATGTTTTTTCAGGCTGCAACTGCTGCAACTTTTGTTTTCACACAAAACATTGCTTGCAGGAACAGAGAGTGTGATATGAAACAGACGTTCCATTTTGTTTAAAATATTTTCTAAGGTTGTATTTAAAGAGTAGGTAAAAATAATCGATTTGCATGAAAGATTGGTTCTAAACGAAGTAAAAATATCTTGAAACTCTTTTTCCAATAACTCAAGATTATGTTGTGTGCAAAAAAGCTCAGACTTTAAACGTACGCGATTATTGGCAATACTTTTTACATAAATTTGACGGTTCATGTGTGATCCTTTGGCTGTCTATAAAGGAAGCGGGTGTATTTATGTAATACTCTGTGCAAATTCTGTTCTTAATAGAATAACAAGACTTCCGTTTCATACATCATAATAATTTGTGCATATTATAATACAATTTTCCTCTGATTACTTTAATTTTAATAATTAATATTAAAAAGAAACTCTTTTTTATCTTATTGTTCCAAAATTTCTTTTGTTTTTTGATGTCTGAATTCAAACATATTTTCAATATCTTTTTTAATCAAAGGATTAAACAGTTGTCCTAAAAAGCCAAATGGCAGTCTGTACTCTATTATATCTTTAAGCTCACACCACCCTTGCTCTTTTGGTGTAAAAATATGTTGATGTTTCCAATATGCAAACGGAGAACGAATTGCAACATCTACCAATATATATGGTTCATCTAACTTTTCGATTTTCACATGCCAATATTGCGGTATAAAAAACTTTGTAATTTTAAGTTTAACCACTTTCCCCACATAGGTAACAGGGTCTTCATTGAGAAGTTCAACTGTAATATTTGAAGGTGTGATATGTGCAATATTACTTGAATTTAAGTGAAACTTAAACAGTTCTTCAATACTGCATTTAATCAGAGTACGTTTTATAATGCTGTTCATTTTTCTCTCCTTGTTATGTTACTATAGTATCATTATAGGCAGTGTCGCATTAACTCTTTCTGACACGTTTTAACTTGGTTTTATGCAGTGTTTTTATTTAAAGCTGTTTAATATTTTATACGTTATTCATCTGTTTAATTCTATTTATACCTATTTAATGTTATAAATAAACATAAAATATGTAAAATATATACATTATTTGTGTTTATTTTACCACCAAAAATTTGAAGGAAAAAACATGATTTCAAAGTTTAAAATTTTCGTCTTAGCCCTTACAATATGTGCCACTACTTTAAGTGCAGCTACATGGAAATATGCCATGGGAGAAGGACTAAACGACCCTCAAGGCATCTACGCCACAGCCTTTAAAGAGTTTATTGAAGAGAATTCTCGACACAAAATCAAGATTTACCCTGTAGGAAGTTTAGGAGAAGAGACCGACATGATGGAGCAAACACGTGCAGGTCTGCTCCAATTTTTAGGACAATCCACAGGCTATATGGGTGGAACGATTCCAGAAATGGATCTTTTTACACTGCCTTATATTTTACCAACCAATACCCAACAACTGGACTACTTTTTTAAACACTCCAAAGTGATTAATGAGATGTTGCCTTCGGTGTTTCATCAACACGGTTTAGAGTTACTTTCAATCTTTCCTGAAGGAGAAATGGCAATCACTACTTTTGAAGCATTTCATTCTCCTAATGATTTAAAAGGTAAAAAAATTCGTGTAATGCCTGGTTCTCCGATACTTGTAGAGACTTATAAAGCTTTTGGAGCTTCTCCTGTTCCAATGAGTTGGGGAGATTTAATTGGTGCACTTAAAACCAATATGATTGATGGTCAAGAGAACCCCACAGTATGGATTGAAGCGTATGATTTGGACAATTTAACCAACGTATTGACGTATACTGGACATGGACACTTCAATGCCAGTGCGAGTGCCAATAAACAATTCTTTGATGCTTTAAGTTCAAGGGATAAAAAACTCATTAAAGCAGCAGCAGCGTATGCACACAAGGTGATTTTAAAAGAGGCACAAAAACTCGATGCCTATGGTTTAGGACGTATTGTTCGTACAAACCCGAGTTTTAAAATTGTAACATTGAGCAAAAAAGAGCGTGCCCCTTTTATCAAAGCAGCGCAAAAAGTGCAAGAGAGTTTTGCTGATAAAAGTGATTCAAACCAAGACATTTTGAAGCAAATGCGCATGGACTTAAAACAAGCAATGAAAAATGGGAACTAGAACATTAGGTTTTTCTTTTGACTCTTTTTAACACTCTTTTAAAACCTCTTGATTTTATTGATAATGCCCTTCATAAATTTGAGGGCTTTATCTTAGCTTTAGGGGTCGTTTGTATGGCTTTAAATACCATTGCTGCAGTTATAAGCCGTTTTATTTTTAACGATGCGTTAACTTTCACGGGTGAACTCAATGTTATTTTTATCATCATTACAACTTTTGCAGGTCTGAGTTATGCTGCGAGAAAAGCTCGACATATCAGAATGTCGGCTTTATATGATGCTTTAAAAAAACCCTACCGAAAACTTTTAATGCTTGTGATTGCTTTAATTACCTCTGTTTTTATGTTCATGCTTTCATACTACTCTTATTTATATATTGTAGAGGTGTATCAAAGTGGCCGTATTCTTCCTGCACTTCAAATCCCTGTTTTTTATATCTACTTATGGGTGCCTGTTGGTTTTTTTATCACTGCACTGCAATACGCTTTTACACTGATTAAGAATCTGCAAGAAAACAACGTCTATCTCTCTACATGTATGAAAGATGAGTATGGTGAAAAAAAAGAGGAGCAAAACCAATGAATACTCCTTTTTTTAAAAAGTTTGTTTTAGCGTTGATTTTTTGTTTGCTTACCATAATCAGTCATGCAAACACCGATATTAAACTGGTGATTGAAGAGAGTGTGTTAGAACAAAAGAGTTTATTGTCTGTGTATGGTTATGCCGAAGAAAATGTCGAAAAACACGCTATAAAAGTTGTTTTGACAGATAACAGTGGCAACACCATTAAACAAACTGTTCAGACCAATGCTTTTGGAAACTGGAGCATTGAAGCCGTTGATATTGCACATTTCAATGATGGGAAAATCGAGATTTCTGCTTTTATAGAAAAGGGAAATGATCCTGCACAAACAAACAGTACGATTGTATTAGATAGAGGATTTAACCTTTTTGAGTATCTCAAAACCCATTTTGGTTTAACCGTGTTTATTCTTATGATTGTTTTTCTTCTTTTGGGTTTTCCAATGAAAATTCCTCTTATTGCAGGAGCAACACTGGGTATTTTTATTTTATACGATGGACAAATGGACAACATGCAGTTTATCATTCAACAGATGATGGGAGGTATTCGTCCCCCTGCTTTGATTGCAGTTCCAATGTTTATTCTCTCAGCAGACATCATGACACGAGGGAAATCGGCTGAAAAACTCATCGATTTAATCATGGCATTTGTTCGACACATCAAAGGCGGATTGGCCATAAGTACAGCAGGGGCTTGTACCATGTTTGGTGCAGTGTCAGGCTCCACACAAGCCACGGTTGTTGCTATTGGTTCACCTTTGCGACCACGTTTGCAAAAAGGGGGTTATAAAGACTCATTTATCTTGGCATTGATTATTAATTCCAGTGATATTGCGTTTTTAATTCCACCCAGCATTGGTATGATTATTTATGGTATTGTGGCAAAAACCTCTATCCCAGAACTCTTTATTGCAGGTATTGGTCCAGGACTTTTGATTCTGTTTCTTTTTTCATTATACAGTTATGCTTATGCTCATTTTAATAATATTCCAACTGAACCTAAAGCCTCATGGAAAGAGCGAACAAGTGCTGTATACAATGCGTTATGGCCGTTGGGTTTTCCTTTTATTATCATTGGCGGAATCTTTGGAGGCATTTTCAGTCCCACTGAAGCAGCAGCAGTGAGTGTTGCGTATGCTGTTTTTTTAGAGGGTGTTGTCTTTAAGACCATGAAACTTCATGATTTTTATGAAACAGCAAAATCAACAGGTTTAGTCACAGCCGTTGTATTTATACTTGTAGGAGCAGGTGCAGCTTTTGCCTGGGTTTTATCTTACGCACAAATTCCCCAACAAATCCTCAATGCCATTGGTTTAATACATATGAATGAGTATGAAATTTTATTGGTCATCTCATTGGCATTTTTTATTGGTTGTATGTTTGTGGATCCCATTGTCGTTATTTTGGTTTTAGTACCTATTTTTGCACCTGTTGTGACTAGTGTAGGATTGGATCCTGTTTTAGTGGGTACGATTATTACTCTACAAGTGGCCATTGGTTCAGCCACACCCCCTTTTGGGTGTGATATTTTTACGGCCATTGCTGTGTTCAGACGACCATATATGGAGGTGATTAAAGGGACACCTCCCTTTATTTTTATTCTTTTAAGTGTGGCGATTGCTCTGATTTTTTTCCCTGACATTGCACTGTTTTTACGCGATGTCGCTTTTAGAGACAGTTTATTTGGTTCTTAGTTTCTGACTGTTTCTAATTTTTTAGCAATCATCAAAAGAAGTATTCCACCAACCACAATGGCAGCTGTGACATACAGTGCCATGTTGTAATTTCCATAATGATGCGTTAAAGCAACACTGTAAAGAGGAGCAATCACTTGTCCTACTCCATAAGATGTGGTCAAAGCACCCATTAATACGACAGGGTTTTTTTGTGATAGTTTTCCCCCTAAATTCATAAACAACCCAACCAATCCAATAAAAGTTCCACCGTATAAAATACCTGAAAGCAGATTCAATACAATGTTATTGGTCAATGCTGGAATTAAAATACCCACGACTTGCACCAACAAAGCAATCATAATGATATTGATACTGCCATATTTATGTGCCAATCGTAACCATATAATAGACGAAGGAATTCCAGCAATCCCCACCAGCGTCCATGTAAGGTTTCCATACCCTTCTAAGCCTTCTAAAGAGTTGATGATATCAGGCAAGAATGTTGCTTGAACAACAAATCCAACACCTTCCGTAAAATAAGCCATAATAAGAAGTATGACATACAAGTTAAAGAGTGAAAAATCAAATTTGTGTTTCACTACTTTTTGATGCACCTCTTTATCAAAACATAAAATATACCAACAATAACAGCTTAAAACAGCACCAAAAATGGTTAATACAATCCATGAATTTTGCCAAGTATAGCCTGAAGACAATACTGCTCGAGAGACCAAATCTGTGACTAAAATAGAAAATCCTATACCACTAAAATGAATCCCCATGGCTTTTGTTTTATTTTCAAAGGTCAGTTTGGTCATAACAATAGCTGAACCCACCACAAAAAGCATCGCACTTCCAAAACCAGCAATGATTCTTGAAATTAGCCACAGGGTTTCATTGGTGGTCAAACCTAAAAGGATTGTAGTTAAAAGACACAATACAATTCCGATTCGATAGAGTATTACTTTTTGATTGATGTCTTTAATAAAGACTGAAAGAATCGATCCTCCCATATAACCTGCAAAATTTAATGCTGCTAAAATACCTGCAAATGTTAATGTAAGAAAATCATCCAGCATATCAGGTAAAAGTGACGTAAACACAAATCGTGCAACTCCCATTCCGACAATACCTGAAAAAATACCTGCCAATAAAATCGCAACATTATCATTGCGGTTTAATAATCTGTTCATATGATGCCCTTGTTAAATTGGTTCATTCATGGTATCATATCACTAAAAGTTATTGAGTGTCAAATAATCAATCATGATATATGATATAAGGAGAAGTGATATGGATTTGAATTTGTTAAAAGTATTCGTGAGTGTGGCCAATAAAAAGAGTATTTCATTGGCAGCCAATGAACTTAAGTGTGCCCAATCTAATGTCACTTCACGTATCAAACAACTTGAAAAAATACTCGATGCCCAACTCTTTCACAGAGTTCCCAAAGGGGTCATTCTTACAGAATTGGGAAAAAGTTTTTATCCCAAAGCCATAGAAATCATTCATAAACTCGAAGATGCGGTATCAAGTTTACAAAATGATACACCCATGACACATTTAAGAGTAGGCTCTACAGAGTGTAATGCAGCCGTTCGAATCTCACCTTTTTTAATGCAACTGCATGAAGCTTTTCCTACCATGCATTTAGAACTTTTTACAGGTACCACGCAAGATGTTGTACAGATGATTTTAGATTTTCAAGTTGATATTGCTTTTATCAGTGGTTATCCCAAAAGTGATAAACTGATGGTATTAAATGTCATTGAAGAGGATATGGCTCTGCTTGAATCCAATGATATGCTCTCTCCTAATGTAACGCTAACTTTTAAAAAAGGGTGTCGATATGATGAGTTTTTAAAAGAGTATATGAAACAAAACAGTGTTGAAATTGAAAAAAGTCTCTGTTTTGGAAGTTTAGAAACCATACTGGGGTGCGTAAAAGTGGGAATGGGACGCACACTTTTACCTATGAGTCTTGTTGAAAAAATGGGATATGATAAGGATATAAGAATCACTCTTTTAGACAAAAATGATGCTCATATTCCCACCACACTTGTATGCAGAAAAGATTTTATTCCTTCCATTTCAAACTACCTTAAAGAACTTCAGCTCTAAGCTTTTAACCTTTTTCTTAAGTGACAAAGTTAAGTTTGATTTTACTTTGTTATGTTATGTTTTAATAACAGCATACAAAGGAGCACTTATGAAAAAAGGATTTGAAAATCTGACAACTTTAATTTATCTGCTCTTTGCAGTTATTCTTACAGGAATATCATTGGCGATTCTTTGGTGGTCTACCACAGAAGTGATTGAAGCCATCAAAAATTATGTCAATAAAAAAGAGTTTATTTTAGTGATGTTACAATCAGTGGGTACGGTGATTATTTCTATTGCTATTTTAGATATTTCAAAATATATGATTGAAGAAGAGGTATTTAGAAATAAAGAGTTAAGAGAACCCAAAGAAGCTCGAAGAACCCTCACTAAAATCATGACCATTATTGCCATAGCAGTGAGTGTTGAAGGCTTGGTCTATATCTTTAAAGCAGGTGCTAACGACATGCACTTACTTATTTATCCTGCCATGCTTATACTCACTGCCGTTTTTGTCATCATTGGATTGGGAATTTATCAAAAACTCAGTTATACTGTTGAACACTAAGGAGTTTTTATGAGTCTGGAATATATCAATAAAATAGAAAAAAAATTTTTGCCTCACCTTTTTTTTAACAAAGAGAAAAAAGCTCGACACGTCGGAGTAGAAATAGAGTATTCAAACCTCTCTTTAGAAAAAAGTATCGAACTTGCACGAGAACTTTTTGGTGGAGAAATCAAAAAGACCAGCAAATATGAGTGGCAATTAACTCAAAGTAAATACGGTACTTTTAACTTTGAACTGGATGCCCAACTGCTTCAAAAGATACAAAAAGAGGGTCTCTTTGAGAAACTGCAACACTACATTGGAGATGTCTCACATGATATTGACACCCTTTTAGATAAAACCTCCAAACGTTTTGTTCCCTTTGAAGTGGCCACACCACCCGTACCCATTTCAAATCTTTTTGAAATAGATAAACTCGCAGAATCATTCTGTTTACATGGTGCTTTTGGTACCACACACTCACTGCATTATGCTTTTGGAGTGCACTTTAACATTGAACCTGCTTCCTTAGAGAGCATTGATGTGCTTAAAACCTTTAAAGCTTTTTTGATTTTACAAAAGTGGATTGAAGTACAAAGTGAAGTGGACATCGCTCGTAAAATCTCTCCATATATCAATGATTTTCCCAAAGAGTATCTTAAAAAAGTGATTGACAAAGCGTATAAGCCTAATCAAGAGCAGTTTATTGAAGAGTATATTGCATTTAATCCTACACGTAATCGTATTTTAGATATGTTACCGTTAATGACTTTTTGGGATGAAAAAAGAGTACGACAACACCTTCCAAAAGAGAAAATCAATGCACGCCCTACGTTTCACTATCGATTAGCAAACTCAAAAGTCAATATCTTAAGATGGTCATTAACGCAAGAGTTTCTGCCTTGGGTAATGGTTGAACTCTTAGTGGCAAATCCTAAGAAATTTGAGATTATGAGTGAGGAGTTTTTAACTTATTTGGAGGCACCAATATTTAATACTCATGAGTGGATAGAACAATGTCATTTTCACATTCTCGACCTCTTATCGTAATAACAGGACCCAATAAAGGGTATATCTCTCGCTTTTTTATTCGACTCTCCCTTCTTTTATGTGGAGCAAGAAGTCAAGTCATACGACCAAAAGACAACTATACAACTCTTGAAATGGATGGTTTAATCATCAGTGGTGGTGATGATTTGTATTACGCTTTTTTCGAAGAAGAGAGTTGCGAACTGGAAGATGTGATTACTTACAAAAGAGATGTATTAGAGTATACCTTATTGCATAAAGCAATTGAAAAAAACATTCCTGTTTTTGGTATATGCAGAGGTTATCAATTGATCAATATTTTTTTTGGAGGGAAACTCTATAAAGATATACGTAAAGAGGGATATGAGTATCGTTATACTCCGTTTGCGTGGAAAAATATCTCCATTAAATCCAAAGGCCTTTTACAAAGAGTGCTTAAACGACGTGAAATACAAATCAACACTTTGCATCATCAAGCGGTCAAAGAGATTCCAAAAAGTTTTAAAGTTGAAGCAATGGATGAGTATGACATCATTCAATCCATTTCATATAAAGACAGTAAGAGTCTGATTTATGGCGTGCAGTGGCATCCTGAATATCTTTTTTTTATGAAAAATCATCTGAAACTGTTCAAACTCTTGGTTCAAACAGCTTCAAATGGCATCAACTCTTAACTTCAGACTTAAGCCCTTTATACAAACTCCAAGACATAAATAGTAACACAACGGCAAAAGGAAGTCCAGTTGTAATGGCACCCGCTTGCAAGGCTGAAAGGGCATCTTTACCTCCTACAAATAGTAATGCACCTGCAATAAGCCCTTCCATTGTTGCCCAAAAAACTCGTTGAGGAACTGGTGCATCCATTTTTCCACCTGCAGTGATAGAGTCAATGACCAACGAGCCTGAATCTGAACTTGTTACAAAAAAGACCAATACCAAAACAATCCCCAGCACAGAAATAATTGATGACCATGCCAAATTATCAAACATTTGAAACATTGCTAAAGATACAGTTGAAATACCATTTGAGAGCTCTCCGATATGATTTTGTACTTGTTCAATGGCGGTACCTCCAAAAGCAGACATCCAAACCATTGTAATCAAAGTAGGGATAATTAAAATGGCAATCATAAACTCTTGTACAGTTCGTCCTTTTGAAATACGCGCAATAAACATTCCAACAAATGGCGACCAAGAGATCCACCATGCCCAATAAAATACGGTCCAGCCATGCAACCACGCTTCATCTTCTCGATTAACAAAATTACTCAAAGGAATGATATTTTCCATGTAACTGGTAAACGTATTAAACAATACACTTAAAAAACCCGTAGAAGTTCCCACAAGAATGATGAACACCAACAGAATAAAGGCAATAAGCATATTGAGGTTACTTAAGAGTTTCACTCCTCCATCAATCCCACGTACCACAGAAAAAATAGCCACAGCTGTAATAAAGATGATGATTCCAATTTGAACATTGATATCATTGCCCGTTTCAAATACATAGTTCAATCCACTGGCGGCTTGTTTGGCTCCCAATCCTAAAGAGGTTGCCAAACCAAAAATAGTTGCTAACACAGCTAATAAGTCAATGAGATGACCTGGCCAGCCCCAAATACGCTCTTTAAGTAAAGGATAAAAAGCCGATCGAATAGTCAATGGAAGCTTCTTATTATAAGCAAAAAATGCCAAGGAGAGTGCAACCACACCATAAATGGCCCAAGGATGAACTCCCCAGTGATACATCGTCGCACCCATAGCAAGCGAAGCTGCTTCAGCAGTATTGGCTTCTACGCCTAAAGGCGTTTTATACCAAGCGGTATAATAAGCTACTGGTTCAGCCACACTCCAGAACATCAATCCAATTCCCATACCTGCAGCAAACAGCATCGAAAACCATGAAATTCGTGAAAACTCTGGTTTTGCATCATTGCCACCTAAACGAATTTTACCCACAGGTAAAAAAATCAGTGCCAAACAAAAGAGTACAAAAAAGTTTCCTGCACTCATAAAGAGCCAATCAAAATGGTTAATTGCCCACCATTTTGCTCCATCAAGCACCTCTTTGGATACAGTAGGGAACATAATGGTAGTAATTACAAACAGTAATATGAGCAGTGCACTCAAAAAAAATACTGGATTGTGAATATCCATACCTAAAATTTCAACATTATCTTGACCAACTTCGTAGTCCGTTTTATAAGCTGCTTTACTGATAATGTACCTCCTTGTCATTTAATATGTAATATTTTATCAAAAATTATTTATCAAAAAAGTTATATTGTGATATTAATTTACATATTTTAAGTGAATATATCACATATTATATGTAAATTAAATGTGAAATAGATGTATAAATTGTAGAAATAGTATACAATTAAAATAATGGTCCCTTTTTTTCAATCTTTACATGATGTTTGGTTTGTGTTAAAATATCAAAAATAAAAAGGTCATTTATGGATATTGAAATTTCAACTCCAGCCCTACTCTTTCCAGCAATTTCTTTGCTGTTACTTGCTTATACCAACCGTTTTTTAACCACGGGGCAACTCATACGTTCTATTTCAAGTCAAGCTCGCACCACAGGAAGTAAAAATCTTGCAGGTCAAATTGAAAATCTCAAAAAGAGATTGGAATTGACCAAATGGATGCAGTTTTTTGGTGTGGTTTCAATGCTTTTGTGTACGCTTTCGATGTTCAGTCTTTTTTTAGAGTTTCATGAAATTGGTAAAAAAATCTTTGGATTAAGTCTGATTACAATGTGTATATCTCTGTTTATTTCATTGTGGGAAGTCTATATCTCTTCTAATGCTTTGAATTTAGAGCTTCAAGATTTAACCAAGCAGTGCGAGTAACATTTAAAGTTCACTCGCATTTTTAATAATATCAATACCAAATTTACTGCGCAACTCTTGAATACCTTTGTTTAACTTGGCTTGTTGTAAATCATTTTCATACTCAAATAGGTTGAAGCTTTTAGGATTTTGTTCGTTAAAATTGGACACCGCAATATTGAGTTGGACCACACGATGGGTTGTATGATTATCTGTAATATCAAATAGTTTGAGCATCTCCTCTTTAAAATAAGCCTCACTGAACAATCGATTGGTTGATACGGTATTTTTTGACTTTGAGCGAAACTCATAGCGAATTTTCAGATAAAAAGTTTGAGGATTGACGCCTTGTTTGAGCACCAAAAAACTCAAATATCGACATAAAATAACCACTCGCCGTCGCAACTCTATTCTGTCTTGTAAAGGATCAAACGTACGCCCAATACCTATGGATTTTCGTACACTGTACTCATCGGAATAAAAAGATATTTTTTCATTATCTATACCACAAATACGGTTATAGAGTTGAATACCCGGTTTCTTCCAAGAGTAAAACAACTCTTTTTTGGCTTTGACTTGCCCCAGTTTTGAAATACCATACCCATGCAGTTTGGCAGCATACCCTTTGCCCACTCCTGAAAACATCTCGATGGGAATATCTTTGATAAACTCCTCTTCACAAGCTTTAAATACCACTTTTACCCCATGCGGCTTTGCAAACTCCGTTACAAGTTTGGCAATCCATTTTGACTCCGCTACCCCAATTGAAATAGGCAATCCCAACTGCTCGTTGATCTCTTTTTGTAGATTCAGTGCAAACTCTTTAATCTCGCTTTTTTCTACCCATCCTGTGACATCTCCAAAAAATTCATCGATGCTGAACTGCTCAATATAAGGCATACGATTGCTTAAAAATTGTGCCAGTTTATGTGAAAGTTCATGATACAAAGGATAGTGTGGCTTGATCATTTTCAAATGAGGACACAGTTGCAACGCTTCATTCACACTCATGGCGGTTTTTACGCCATACGCTCTGGCTTCATATGACGCAGTGGTAATGATGCCTCGAATACGACCATGTTCATCTTTAAAATACTCTGCGTCTTCTCCTTCGTTGTTACTGACAATAGAACTGACAAATGCGCCTGAATTATTGGAAATAAAGCGTTGCGCTTTTTTTCTATCAAAAATATTGAGGTTACTTCGTCCACCAACTGCGGTGGGTATTCCTTCTAAACTCTTATCAATGGTACGGTGTGCGGAGACAAAAAAACAATCAAGATCCAGGTGTAATATCATGGTAAAAGTATAGAGTTTTTTTCTGATTACACTCAATTATATTACAAAATGCAATCATTGACTTTTGAAAATTTTTTGTGTATATTTCACTCTTTAAAAAAGCCCTATAAAAGGATAAAAAATAGAACATTGTAGAAACTGTAAAAGAGAGATTGAACCAAAACTCAGACGTTGCCCTTATTGTGGTATCTTAAATCCAAGCGTTAAAGTCAAAGATGTCTGGATTGGTATTGCCATTGTTGTTGCAGCGATGTATGCTTACACCTACTTTATCCAAAGCTAACGTCTGATAAAGCCCAAAATAAATCCAAATGCAAGACCAATAAAGTGTCCGTACCAAGCAACCGGCAGACCTAAAAGCACTGGAAATACAGAAATCACCAATACCCATGTAATGATACCTTTTCTCTGATTTCTATCCATCAATGCCACATAACCCAACAGCACACAAATAGCGCCTGATGCTCCCACAAGATTATGCGAAAAACCAACCGCACTCATAAAAGCATAACTTCCTAAAGAGGTTAAAATACCACCCACAAAATATAAAAAAAGCAGTTGTACTTTACCACGATACTTCTCAATTAAGTTACCAAATTGATACAACACAAACATGTTCATCGCCAAGTGTCCAATGCCTCCATGAGCAAACATCGTTGTTAATGGTTGAAACCAATAACCACCCTGCTCAAAATAGAGATTTAAGCCCAAGATAATCGAACCATATTCCATATTGATTTGTACAATGTACATCAAAATAGTAATAACAATAATAGCATTGGTTAGGGTATAAGTTTTAAAGTTTTGCATTATGTTCAAACGCCTTTATCGTACACTCAACTCGTTGAGAGATATCTTGCATGGTTGCTTTTTCAAAATCGGTATACATACGGTATGCCTCTTTCCCATTGACTCTAAAAGAGGTCATCAATGAACCATCAACCAAACGACACTCTTCACTCTTTTTTCGAGGATCGTCTTTATCGTTTTCAATCACTTCATATTTGATGGTGACATAACGCTGCATCTCTTTGGGTACGTTTTTATTTATTGTATCTAAAAAAAGTTTATCACTCTTTTCTATATCAATCACATTTTTGATTTTTGAAGGGGCATGTTCAGATGGTATCACTCCACCGTTTAAAACAATCTGACCTTGACTGTAAAGTGCATAGGCTTGTTTTAAAAGTGTTTCATTAAAAATCTTTTGTGAGGTGTAGGTGAGTTTTTGGCAAGGAAGGTCGGGGTTTCCCAACGCTTCATTTTGTGGTTCAACAACATACTTAATGTACATTGTAATCACCGCCGTCATAATAACAATCGTTACGAGTGTAAAAAAGTTATTTATGACTTGTCCGGGATTTCGCTCAACCTTTCTTCTTCGCATAACCTTATACTAATGTTTCTTTTAAAACATCCTCTATGGTATCAACGGCTTTAATCTCCAACGCTTTTTTAACTTCGTATGGAATATCTTCTAAATCTCGTTGGAAGTTCTTTTTAGGAATCAAAACTTTCACCATTTTTGCTTTATAAGCAGCAATGAGTTTCTCTTTTAATCCTCCAATAGGAAGTACTTTTCCACTTAAAGTTAACTCCCCCGTCATGGCCACATCACACCGCACTTCTTTTTCACACAAAATAGATGCAATGGTCACAGCCATCGTAATTCCAGCACTTGGGCCATCTTTTGGAGTAGCCCCTTCAGGAATATGCAAGTGGATGTCGTATCGTTTGTACACTTCACTTGAATCCAGTTTGGTTTTTTCCTCTTTCTCTTTAGGCGATTTTGGAATGATGTTTTGAGGAACTTTGATGCGTCCTTTATCAATAAGTACTTTCACTACACTGTGTGAGATACGTGCAGACTCTTTCATCACATCCCCCATGTTCCCCGTTAAAGAAAGCACCCCTTTTCCATTGAGTTTAATGGCTTCGATTTTAAGCACATCTCCACCCACTGCTGTCCAAGCTAAACCGTTTGTAACACCCACAGAGTTTTTCTTATCGGCTGGGTCAATTTCAAAAATGGGTTGTTCTAAATATTTCACCAAGTTTTTAGTGTTGATTGAAACCTTTTTGGTCTCTTTTTCAGTTAAGAGTTTTTTGGCTGCTTTTCTAAAAAGTTTAGAGAAGACTCGTCGTAAGTTACGAACTCCAGCCTCTCTTGTATACTTAGCAATAATGGTTTCAATCGTTAATTTTGACATCGTTACTTCACTTTTTTTAAGCCCGTGTCGTTGTAACTCTTGAGGAATCAAATAGTCTCGTGCAATATGGTACTTCTCGTTTGGTGTATATGATGAAATCTCAATAAACTCCATTCTGTCTTTAAGTGCCGGTGGAATTCGTCGTGCATCATTAGCAGTTGCTACAAAAATCACTTGTGAAAGGTCAATAGAGAAGTTCAAGTATAAATCTCTGAACTCATTGTTTTGTTCAGGGTCTAAAATCTCAAGCATCACGGCACTTGGATCTCCTTTATGACTTACACCCAATTTATCAATTTCATCTAAAACCATCACAGGGTTCATGCTTTTTGCATCCACTAAACCTTTGACTAATCGTCCTGGCATAGCTCCCACATAAGTTCGTCTGTGCCCTCGAAGTTCATTCACATCTTCCATACCACCTAAAGCAATTCGTACCAATGGTCGTTGAAGTGCTTGTGAAATAGAGTTGGCTAAAGAGGTTTTACCCACACCCGGAGGTCCCACAAAACATAGTACGGTACCTTTGGCTTTGGCATCATCAATCCCACGCTCTTCTAACAACTCTTTAACCGCAAAATATTCAGAGATTCGCTCTTTTGGTTTGCACAATGAGTAGTGGTCTTTATTTAATTGTTCTTCCACATTGGCAACAGAAATTTTTGCTTCAGAGAGTTTTCCAAATGGTATCTCTAACACTTGCTCAATGTAAGTTTGCAACAGTGAAGCATCCGGAGAGTCTTGGTGCATTCTTGAAAGCTTCTCAATCTGTTTTCTGGTCTCTTTGTAGCCATCTTTTGGCATAAAAGGTTTGAGTCTTTTAAGCTTCCTTTTGTAAATTTTAATCTCTTGGTCTTTTTTATTATCTGTACCCAACTCTTTTTGAATCGCTTTGATTTGCTCTTTTAAGAAGTAATCTTTATGCGTTTTTTCAATTTTAGAGTTGACTTTTTGAGTAATTTCATTTTGAATTTTAAAACTCTCAATCTCTTTTTTAATCACTTCAATGATTTTAATGAGTCGGTTTTCTACATTAAGTTCACAAAATAACTCATACGCTTCATCTTTTTTCACTCTTAATACTGAAGAGATTAAGTCTGCAATTCGTACAGGATCATTGTTTTCATCGATGGTTTTGATTAAATCTGCAGGAAACTTTGAGTTGATTCGTGAAAGTTTTTTAACTTGTTCTCGCAATACATCAATGAGTGAAACAATTTGCTGCTCATCATACGGTTCAGGTTTGATGGTATCAACAAAAGCAAATGCTGGGTTTTCAGAGTCAAATTTTTCAATTTTTCCTTTGGCCAATCCTTGAAACAATACTTTTATTTTACCATCTGGAAGGCTCACTTTTCTCATGATATTTCCTACAACACCGACGTTGTAGAAACTATCGGCATCTCGTTTACCTTCTTGTCCGGGTTTACTTACACTGACAATCACCAACTTATTGGTATCAATAGCTGTTTCAACTGCTTTGATATTAATATCTTCACCTAAAAATAGTGGTGCAATCATAAATGGATATAAAAATATATCGTCTTCTATAATTAATGGTATCTCTTGAGGGAAAGAGTCGTAATTACTTAATTCCATTTATAACTCTCCTTTGTTTTAAAAATTATTCAAATATACTTCGGTAAAAAGGAACATCAACAGGTTTTACATCTTGTGTATGTTCCCAAGACTCTTTTGCTTTTTGTGCATACATTTCCTGCGCCATTGGCTTATCCACACGACCATATAACTCTGAAATCTCTTGGTCAAAAGAGGCTTTTGCCATTGCCATTCGAGAACTGATGTCTTGTACTAAATGAATATAAGGTGAGTTTGAATAACTTTGCATAAACTCTTGAATTTCATCTAATGTTTCAGTTACAAGTTGTTGATTTCTAAATTGGCTTTCAAAAGCAAAGAAATTTGCTTTGATTTTTAAGTATCGCACATAATCAATATTTTTGCTCAATGCAAATCGTTTGATGTACTCATCAAGGTAATATTTTGCTAACTCATACTCCTCTTCAGCAATATGCGCATTAGCAATGATCAACATCGCTGTTGGAATCAATGGTGAGTTTTTGTGCTCACTCTCTAAAGAAATATAGGTATCGTCTGCTGCTTCTAAATCATAAAATGCAATTTGTTTGAGCATTTTATTGTACCAATACACTGCAGGTTTGTTGTACTCTTTAATGCCTGGTTCTTTCGAAGAACACCCCAGTAATAAAGCTGCAATAATACCACTTGCAACAAGATATTTGCTTGTTTTAAAAACACTGTTTAGTTTAACCATATTGTTTGTCCTCTTAATTAGTCAAGCTATTTTATCCAATCGAAGCTTAACCAAATACATAAGTCACTTCTAAATCACATATTAAAAAATATTTGATATAATAAACCAATTGACTAACCAAAGGTACTATAATGAAACTTACATTAATCGGAAATGGTATGATGGCTGAAGCTTTAGCTGTTGGACTGACCAAAAAATATGAAGTAGAAGTGATTGGACGAAATGCAGCCAAACTGCAAAAACTCCAACAAAAGATTCCAGAAATCAGCATCAAAGTGATGAGCGATAAAGAGGACATTACAGGAAAAAACATTCTGTTTTGTGTAAAACCGTATGCTTTACAAAGCGTCTCTTTGCGACTGGATGGAACAGCCAATACACTCTACTCTATTTTAGCAGGAACGAAACTGGAGTATCTGAAACGACAAATTAAAGCCAAACGATACATAAGAACCATGCCCAATATTGCAGCATCAAAACAAAAATCCATGACCACAATCACAGGAGATAAAGACGCACAAGCAGAAGCCATTGAGATTTTTTCTTCCATTGGTCGTGCCCTTTGGGTCAACACTGAAAATCAATTGGACATTGCTACAGCACTTGCTGGAAGTGGTCCAGCATTTTTAGCACTTGTTGCTGAAGCTTTAGCAGATGGTGCCGTAAAAGCTGGATTAGAGAGAAGTTACAGTGTGGAGCTTGTACGAGGTCTGTTTGAAGGAACAGCGGCACTGCTTGACACCAATCACCCAGCACTGATTAAAGAAGGGGTAATGAGCCCTGGAGGTACCACAGCACAAGGTTTAGCGGAACTTGAAGATGCCAATGTACGAAGTGCCTTTATCAAAGCAATCGATAAAGCCTATTTAAAAGCCATAGAAGTTGGTCAAAAATAGTTTCTCGCTGTTTGAAACCATTCTAGCAATCACCATTATTGCACTTTTAGTAAGTGGATTTTTAAAATTCACTTACCCTAAAACTAACGACCAAAAATCTTTAGAAGCTATCAGTAATAACTTCAAGCAAGAAACCTTTACTTTACCTCATCATACAAGTTATTTCACACTTTTTCAAGATGGTGCACAACTGTTACAAATTTCAGGGAACAAAATAATTAAAAGTACGTATGAAGATGAAACATTTCTCTTCACGCGTTATGAAGTTGCACATTCCAATGCTCAAATTGTAGAGTCGAAGGTATTTGAATGAAACGCAGCGTTGTTCTTTTTGAACTTATTATCACACTCATTATTCTAAGCAGTGCCACTTTGTTTGCATTGCAGTTTTATAAACAGTTACATGAAACGCATACAAGCGAATATTTGCAACAACGACAACACATCAATTTACAAAGCAGCAAACTATTTTTAACGCACCTTTTTGCAAACAGTGTGTTATTTCATGCCAACAATACCACACTTACTTTTCATCAAAAAGCACAAACAGCTTTTAAACAGAATCTTTACAGTGGTATCATTGATTTAAATCAAAGCAGTAAAGAAAAAGCCTTCTCAGCCAACAGTAAACTTGGCCAACTTCACAATATTTATGCAGTTTATTTTAATGAGCAATTTTGGTATGAGCTTGAACCCTTTACTCAAGATGAATTTTTACATTTTAAAAATGCACAAAGCAGTAAAACATTATTTGAACACTACCATTTGATTTTTTCTCAAAGCAGACTTTATATAAAAAACAAACAACTCTTTTTAAATGGTGCTTTACTTCTTGAAGAGGTAAATGCATTCAATGTAACACAACAAAACAATACACTGCTTGTAAATTTATGCCATAAAAACTTATGTGTTGATTGGAGGTTTAAAATATGAAAAAGTCCTTTGCTTTGCTTATTACACTTTTTTTAGTGTTGCTTTTTTCACTTTTAGGCTATCAAATCATAAGCACCAAGACACTTCAAAGTTATACTTTAAGCAATGCATATATGAGTGAACAAGCAAGAGTACATCAACTGTTTTTCAAATCTTTTCTTTTAAATCAAAGCAATTTTGAGTGTCAAAATGAGTTGGTATTTGATGAAGGATTATTTCAATTCAAAGCAAAGATTGAGTACATAGAGGGTTCATGCAACAGTGGTCATGCACGTATTGACACCTTTATAACAAGTAAAAGTGAGCGTTTCTCAATACGACTGCATGAACGATTTTTAAAAAAATTATAAAATCACATCCAACACTTTTTTAGCCAATGTCAATGCTTGACTTCGATGAGAAAAACTTTTTTTAACTTCAGGTGGCAACTCTCCTAAGGTTTGAGAATATCCTGATGGAGTAAAGAGTGGGTCATACCCAAATCCACCCTCACCTTTTTGTGTGTCTCCCACTTCACCATGCATCCAACCATGTACGGTGTAGACTTCATTCTTATAAATAATAGCAATACAAGCAGTGTAGTATGCTGGAGTACTTTTTAGATTCCTAGATTTAAGTTGTGAAATGAGTTTTTGATTATTTTGTTCGTCACTTGCACTCTCACCTGCATATCGTGCAGAGTAAATACCTGGTTCATTATTCAATACTGGAACCGTAACCCCACTGTCATCTGAAATAACAACCGCATTGGCATCATTTAACTTATCATAAATTGCTTGGGCTTTAATAACGGCATTGGCTTTAAAACTATCCCCATCCTCTATAATATCCATTTTACCGATAAGCTCTTCAAATGCATAGACTTCATCATTGGGCATGAGCTTTTTAAACTCATCAATTTTTCCTTTATTGGCAGTGGCTAAAACTATTTTCATAAAATTTTCCTTTTTATTCTGATTAAAAAAATGCCTTAATTCTATTCAAGTATTTTTACAGTATAATTCGGACTTATTTTATCTTTTTTAGGATTATATATGATTAAAACCATCCTACCTTTATGTTCAATTATTTCACTACGTTTCTTAGGTCTTTTTTTAGTCCTTCCTGTTATCTCTGTCTATGCCATGAATTTAAAAGGTGCAAACACAACGCTTATTGGTGTGGTCATTGGAGGATATGCATTAACTCAAATGCTTTTTCAAATCCCTTTTGGTATTTTAAGCGATAAACTGGGACGTAAAGGTACTATTATTATGGGTCTGTTGCTTTTTGCAATTGGTTCAATTATTTGTGCCTTGTCTGTAGATATTTTTTCACTCATGTTGGGTCGATTCTTACAAGGTGCTGGAGCCATTGGTGCAGTCGTCACTGCCATGATCAGTGACTTGGTTAAAGAGGAACAACGCCCAAAAGCGATGTCCTTTATGGGTGCGAGTATTGCAGGAAGTTTTGCACTTTCTATGCTTTTTGGACCAACCATCGGTGCGTATGCGGGAGTTGAAGTTCTTTTTTGGATTACGGCATTCTTAGCTGTTTTTTCAATTTATTTGATTGTTAAAAAAGTACCAAATCCACCTGTAATCACACATACATACTCTACAAAACTGAATATTTTTAATGTACTGAAAAACTCCAACTTGGTTAAAATGAACATCACTAACTTTTTACAAAAAGGGTTGATGACGTTTGCTTTTATGATTATTCCAATGGTACTTTTAAAAGAGTTTAACTGGGAGATGAAAGAGCTTTATAAAGTCTATATCCCTGCCATGATTTTTGGAGTATTGGCAATGGCACCAGCAGCCATTATGGCTGAAAAATATGGAAAGTTTAAAGAGGTGCTGATTATTGGTATTGTCTTCTTTGCCCTTTCATATTTAATCATTGGATTTGGTCAAGACGACCTTCTGTTTGTCATTGGTGTAATTATATTCTTTACTGGGTTTAATATGCACGAACCTATCATGCAATCACTGGCCTCAAAGTTTGCAAAAGTGCACCAACGTGGATTTGTTTTGGGAATTTTCAATGCCTTTGGATATTTAGGAACCTTCTTAGGTGGACTTCTTGGAGGAATGTTTTATGCACAAACTTCGATGAGTGCCATTGTAACTTCGATTGCTGTGGTCTGTTTTTTATGGTTATTATTGATTTTTTCTATGCCCAACCCAATGAAAAAACGTGTTGCCTATATTCATTTAGACACCATCAATCAAGAAAAAACACCTGCACTTCATGACTTTTATGGCATTGAAGAGTGGTATATTAATGAAACAGAAAACCTTCTGATTGTAAAATATGACGAAAATGAAACCTCGCCTTCAAAAATTGAAGAGGTTTTAAAATAACTTTGTGTTAGAATAGGTGATTATGCTTATGCGTAATCACACTCTACACTAGGTTATTGTATGCAAAAACTTGTAAGAACTTTTCTTCTTCTCACTGTTGCTTTTTTAACAATAACCATTGCAACTGTCCCCAAAAATATCTCTCAATCAACATTTGAAAAATATAAGAGTAAATACGATGCACAAGCAGTGCAACGCCTTTTATTGTGGGACAATATGATTGAAGAAGCCAAAACAAAAAACATCTTGCATCAACTCAAAGATGTCAATGACTTCTTCAATAAAATTCGCTACAGTCTGGACAGTAAACATTGGGGTCAAAACGATTATTGGGCGACTCCTTTTGAGTTTATGGGTACAGGTGCTGGTGACTGTGAAGATTACGCCATTGCAAAATATTTTACACTGCGCAAATTGGGTGTACCGGATGAGAAGTTACGTATTACCTATGTTAAGTTATCTCAAGCTCGAACACAATATGAACAAGCACATATGGTATTGACCTATTATCACAAACCCAACTCGATTCCAATTGTTTTAGACAATGTTGACAAACGTCTGCAAGTCGCCAGTAAACGTCCCGATTTGAAACCTGTTTACAGTTTTAATGCCGAAGGATTATGGAAAGCACAAACAAAAGGAAAAGGCGACGAACGCGTCGGCAGTAATAATTTAAAATCTTGGAAAGACTTAATGTCTCGAATTTAATAAAAGGAAAAACAATGTCTTTGTCGAAACAACTCTATATCATCATCTCGTTGATATTCTTTATGATATTTACGGGAAATTTTATCATCAGTGTTACCAACACCAAAGCCTATTTACAGAGTGAATCCATCACAAAAGCTCAAGATACGGCAACATCGCTTGGGATGACGTTGAAAACATTTATGCAAGATAAACAAGACCCAGAAATTGAAACCATCATCAAAGCGATTGCCAATCGTGGCTTTTATAAAGAGATTCGACTCGAAGACATTAACTTTTCCTTTACCACCACCCAACTGCTTAATAAAGTGGGTAAAAATGATGGTACTTGGTATGTTCAAGCCATAACGATTGATCCAAAATATGGACAAATTAAACAACAGAATGATGATGCGGAATTATTAAATGAATTGGCGGCTTTAGAAAATGAAGAACTCGACAACACCAATACAACAAACAGTGTAAAAAGTTATATTTTTGTACCGTCACAAGCGTATCTTAATGGAGGTCATTTTCCCATTGAAGTGACGCTCACAAACGATACAACAAGCCTCACAGAAAATGTCGAGTTTGAATTTGATAAGGTTTTAGTCAAACAGACACGTGAAGAAAAGTTTGAGTATGTGCCTCAATGGTTTATTAACCTTATCCCCATTGAATTAAAAGAGACAAGCAGTGAGATCAGTGATGGATGGAACAAAGCTGCTGTTATTTATGTCAGTGCCAATGCAGGTGAAGCGTATGCCAAACTTTATGAACAAGCCAAAGGCGCCATTTATTATGCCATCGTAGCTTTTTTAGTCTCTATTGCTCTGTTGGTGCTGTTTTTACGATTTATTCTGCAACCGCTTAAAAACATTGAAAAACTGGCACAAAATATTGCCAAAGGGAATTTTGGGGTGATTAAAAACTTGCCGTGGACCACAGAGATTAAAAATGTTGCCATTGCCATGAATGATATGTCCACAAAAATTGAATCCATTATCTCTAAGCTGAACAACAATCTTGCTAATATCACCAAACAATTATCTGTGGATAACCTCACAGGATTGCAACTCAAACAGACGTTTGAAACCGATATGAAAAAGATGTTTATGGCAAAATCATATGGATACATCTTAACCATAAAAATTGATGACTTGGCTTCGTATGCCAATAAACACTCCTCTAAAGAGGTGAATCATTTTATTAAAAGTTTTGCCAATATTTTAGATACGTGCAAATCTGATTTTTGTAAAAATGTCTCTGCATATCGTTTTTATGGTTCAGAGTTTGCTGTAATTGCCAAAGAGTTTTCACATGAACGAGCCACACAACTCGTTGAACACTTTAAAAAGGAGTTTGAAAAACTCGGAGTTGAATTGGGTAAAGATGGCGTAGCACATGTTGGAGCAACGCCATTTAACCCTATTGGTACCACATATGGTATTTTGGATGCAGCGAATGAGGCGTATCAATTGGCCAAACAAATTGGTCCCAACGAAGCCTATATCCGAGATGAGAGTGATTTAACCCGAGACATGGAAGAGTGGCGAGAACTCATTTATGACATCATTGACCATGGTAAATTTGAAGTGGGATATATTGGAGATGCGCATATCTTAAATGGAGAGAAAAAAGGTACGCTTGTAATGCAAGAAGCCTTCACACAAGCCAAAGATAAAAATGGCGATTCTATCCCTATTGGTACGTTTATCTCCATTGCTGAAAAGTATGAAAAAGTCATCGACTTTGATAAAGCAGTCGTTAAAAAAGTGATTGATTATATCAACAAAAACCAAATTGCACATGAAATTTCAATCAACTTATCGCTTGATTCCATTGAGAACAGTGTCTTTATCAGTTGGTTACTTTCAACCATTCATGCAAATGCGAATGTTGCTTCTCAATTGGTATTTTCAATTACCGCTTATGGGGTTGCAAAAGATGAGAATAAATTCAAAACATTCTCAAAAGCGATACATGACAGTGGAGCGAAAATTATCATCAAACGATTTGAGACCAAGTTTATTCCACTTGATAACATCAAAGAGTATAACCTCGATTACATTCGATTGGCAAGAGATTATACCAATGGTATTGCCAACGACAGCAGTAAACAAGGTTTTGTTGAAGCGATGCAAGAGCTCTCAACACTGATCAATATCAAAGTCTTTGCAGAGAATGTCAAAGAGGATGAAGACTTTGAAAAAGTAAGCCAACTGAACATCTATGGAGCAAGCCGATAAGCTTGCTTCGTGCCCTTTCCCCCTTTCCATTAAAATAATAATGTTTATGTTATAATTCGCAACATTTTATTTATACAGGATTTTCCAAATGCTTTCAATTATTGTATTTACAATTTTCACTGCATTGGTCTTAAACATTATTTTAAAAAAAGCTCACCTTCCTACTATTATTGGATATATTTTAACAGGAACGATCATTGCTTATGTTTTTGACCTGCATGATGCAGTCAATAATCACGAACTCAAAGAGATTGCTGAGTTTGGAGTCGTATTTCTTATGTTCACCATTGGTTTAGAGTTCTCCATTGAACATCTTAAAAAGATGAAAAATGAAGTGTTCCTTACAGGTACACTTCAAATTGTGATCACGGCGTCAATCGTTTATGCCATGAGTCACTATATTTTTGGTATTGAACAACAAGTTTCATTTATTATTGCTTTAGCCATTGCTCTGTCTTCAACAGCCATTGTTTTAAAAACATTTAATGAAACAGGTGAAATTAATAAACGGTACGGTCAACGAAGTTTGGGGATACTCATCATGCAAGATATTGCTGTGATTCCTATTTTATTGATCATTGGTTTTATGAGTAACTCTGATGCACAAATTGATT
Organism: Candidatus Marinarcus aquaticus; assembly: GCF_004116335.1. Classification (NCBI taxonomy): domain Bacteria; kingdom Pseudomonadati; phylum Campylobacterota; class Epsilonproteobacteria; order Campylobacterales; family Arcobacteraceae; genus Candidatus Marinarcus; species Candidatus Marinarcus aquaticus. The sequence goes on along the minus strand of NZ_PDKN01000001.1, from coordinate 121,269 downwards.
CACTTTTGATTCGAATGTTTTTAAGTGCAACCTTTTTATTGCTCTTTTTATGGTTGATTGGTCGATACTTTTTGGAACCCTTTTTTAATCAAATTGTTAAAACAAACTCCGATGAGCTCTTTGTAGGAACTATTTTGTTTCTAGCAATGGGGGCTTCATACTTAGCACACGCATTAGGCTTCTCTTACTCTCTTGGAGCATTTATTGCAGGGATGTTGATTGCTGAAACAAAATATAAACATCAAGCAGAAGCTGACTTGATTCCATTTAGAGATTTACTCTTGGGTATATTTTTTATCACCGTAGGAATGCAAATTAAGTTTGATATCATTGCTTCGTATATCCACATTGTTTTAGCCCTTTTAGTGGGTGTGGTGATTTTAAAATTTGTCATTATTTATTTTATCATTCACCTCAATGAGAGTAAACGTGTGAGTATTAAAACCGCATTGAGTTTGGTGCAAGTGGGTGAATTCTCTCTGGCTTTATTAGAGTTGGCACGTTCGTATGATTTAATCGGTCCACCCTATGGACAAATCATGATTATAACAATTGTTTTAAGTATGATTCTCACTCCCATCATTCTTAAAAACCTTTCCAATATCACGGATAAATTTGTGCCTCATCCCGATGAAAATGAACACAATATTGAGTCATCGGTGCTTAAAAATCATGTGGTTATTTTAGGTTTTGGTGAGTTTGGTCGAAACATCGCACATAATCTCAAAGAGAATGATTGTTTATATGTTGCCATTGAAAACAACTTAGAGACCTACCAAAGAGCTAAAAAAGAGAATGAATCTGTTATTTTTGGCAATGCCACCAACAAAGAGATTTTAAAAAACGTGCAAATTCAAAATGCAGCATATGTCATTGTCGCCATTGACAATCCCAAAAAGCTCTATAACGTCTGCACCATTTTGCATAAATATGTCTCATTGAAAAAAATCATTGTAAAAATCCACAACAGCAATGAAAAGAGCATCTTAAATGAATTGGGCATTGATCATATTGTTATTGAAAATGAATTAGCAAGCAGCAGCGTGTGTAAACTCATTGCTCAAACACCAACGCAAGAGTAAAGGTCCATGATGAAAGAGACTATTATTGTAGGGACAGATTTTTCAACAAACAGTTTTGATGTGATTCATCAAGCTTTGGAGTTTGCTCAAACTCATAAATATGTTGTGCACATTGTACATATTTTAGAGGAGCGTTTTTTTGCTAAAACACTCAAAGGGTATGATACAATTTATGCGCACTCTTTTAGTGAACTTCAAATGGTTTTCCCACACATTACAAAAGAGCAATTTCACATACCCAAAGAGTACCTCTCTTTAGATGACGGGATTAAGAGTTATGTTGATTCACTTGGTGCTTCTTTAGTGATTTTAGGAAGTTCAGGGGAGAGAGGAGATGCTTTAAAACAACTGCTTGGTTCAAACATCAAATCGATTGTTAACAGTGTGGAAGTGCCTTGTTTGATTATCAAAACACACGGTAAGAAACTCAAATTTGAAAATATATTGATTCCAACAGATTTAAGTGAGGCTTCACAAAAAAACATTCATGCAGTACACAAACTCATGCCCAATGCAAACTTAGAGTTACTGCACAGTTACTCTTTGCCTTATGAACGGCGTCTGCACTTTTATGGGGTGGATCAAAAAGAGATCTTAGAGTATCAAAAAGAAGTCAATACGTGTGCGATTAATAACACGTATAACTTTTATGAATCCCTTGATGTAGATAAAAACAGAATTGACCTTCTTATCAAACAAGATGCACTTGAAGTGGAGTCGCTTTCAAAATATGCCTTAGAAACCAACAGTGACCTCATTTCACTGCATATTACGGGTCATTTCAGTTTCTTCCCTTTTGATTTATTGGAGTTTGCACCCACTGATACACTTATTACAAAAATCATTTAACTTATTTTGGGATGACCATACAATAAATATTGTATAATTTCTCCCATTATAAGGCTCATTATTAACATAATGTTAATAAAGCTATATTATAATCCTATGTTATTTTTAAAAGGCTAGGAATGTTTGATAAAGTTCTCAATTTTTTTATAAACAATACCAGAGTAAACTACACTTTGTTTGTATTAATTTTCTCCATTGGAATATGGTCATACTCCAATACCCCTAAAGAGATTTTTCCCAGCTTTGAACTTGATATGATCTCCATTAAAGGTTCATATAATGGTTCATCGGTTGATATTTTAGATAAAATGGCAGTCACTGAAATAGAAGATGACCTAAAAAACCTTGACAGTATTGATACAATGACCACCGTTATTAGTCCGGGAAGATTTACAATTGTATTGGAACTCAAACCCAATGAACTCAAATATGAAGAAGCGGATAAAATAAAAGACATCATCACGTTGGTCAAATCTGATTTGCCTTCAGACATGGATGAACCAAGCGTTAATGTACTTGATCGAGGCCGAGCTTTGATTGATCTCTCTTTAACTTCAAGAAAATACACCACCGATGAGTTAAAACCCATTGCAGATGCACTCAAAAGTCAAATCATGGGTATTAATGGTATCAATGATATTACTATTTATGGGGATTCAGACAAATATTTTGAAGTACTTTTAGATGAGAAAAAAATCGATGCTTTAGGATTGAGTAAAAGCTCTGTTTTTGATGCCATTTCAACGCTTTCTTATATTTTTCCTATTGGTAAGATTGAAGACCCAACAAAACACTACTATCTTTCAACCTATAATGGTGCTAAAAACGCCAAAGATTTTGGGAACACACTCATAAGAATTGGGGATGCTACCGTTTATGTAAGAGATATTGCAACCATTTCAAAACGGTATGAAGACTCCTCAACCCTGTACTCATTTAATGGTGAAAATGCACTTTCTCTTGCTGTGGAGCAGTCTGAAACGGGTGACGCTATTAAAATCGCTCAATCAATTAAACAACTGCTTCCCGAACTCAAACAAAAATACCCCAATATTGATATTACTATAGCTGATGATGACAGTGAACGTATCACAGACCGATTAAACATTGTGGCATCTAATATTCTTTTAGGAATCATCATGATTACTATTTTAGTGGCACTTTTAATCAACATTCGAATGTCTGCGATTATTGCTATTGGTATTCCCACTTCATTTGTCATTGCTGCAGTGTATATGTATCTTTCTGGATACACCATCAACATGATCTCTTTAGTGGGTGTGCTTATTGCCATTGGTATTGTTGTGGATGATGCGATTGTTGTCAGTGAAAATATCCAACAACACATTGAAGAGGGACACTCTCCTAAAGAGGCAGCCTATATGGGTGCAAGAGAGATGGTCAAACCCGTTACCATTGCTTCCTTGACAACGCTGTTCTCATTTTTACCAATTTTAATGATCAGTGGAACCATGGGAGAAATCATGAAGCTTATTCCCATTGCGTTGAGTGCATTGGTGGTGGCTTCTTTAATTGAATCCTTTATTTTTCTTCCCATACATGCTGCACACATGCTTAAAAATGGAGACAAAGTTACTTCCTGGGAAAAAGCCAACGAAATATACAATAAAATCATTCACTTTTTTATGCACTACAAAAAGACTTTTATTTCACTTTTTATTGTGCTTGTACCTATTTTAACGGTTCTTTTTGTAGCAAACTCACGTTTTCAAATGTTCCCTAAATTTGATGCAACCAATGTACGTATCACTCTCAAAGCCAATGCCAATACTACTTTAGAGCAATCTTTTGCGATTGTTCAATCCATTGAAAAAGATATGATACAACATAAAGAGGAGTTTTTTATACGAAGCATTGACTCTGTGGCAGGATACCGACGAGATGTGGGCGATAATACTGAAAACTTCCCGTACGCAATGTACATGACAGTGGAGTTACAAAAACTAAAAGCCATTAACTTTTTAGATAAATATGTCACCCCTTATTTGAGTTTTTATTATGATGATGAAGGACGAATACGAACCATCACATCTGATGAAGTGGCAAATAAACTTAAAAAATTTTTGCAAGACAATGAGTATAAAGAAAAGTTCAATTTAGATGAATTAGCTGTTCTTGAACGACGAGTGGGACCTATTAAAGCCGATATTAAAATCGGAGTTGTAACATCTGATAATCAAAAAGCCATCAAAGCAGTGGAAGAGTTACAACACGCAATAGAAGAAATAAATGGGGTCAAATCCGCTTCAAACTCACTGAAGTTTGGTATTGATGAGATTAAAATCAAAGTCAACTCCTATGGGGAACAGTTGGGATTAAGTGAATCTTTTATAGGTTCATATCTTTCAAACTTGTATCTTTTGAAGAAAAAAGGGGTCTCCTTTGATGATAAAGAGATGCTTGACATTAAAATCCAATCACAAAGCAAAGACAATTTTGAAAGTTTTAAAACCACTTCAATCCCTTTAAGTGATGGTACTTTTGTCACTCTTGAAGAAGTAGTAGAGTTTAAAACCATTCGTGCATTTGAACAACTCCTAAAAGATGAAGGGATTAAAAACTTCTATGTCTTTGCCAATGTGAACCCTGATATTATCACCTCTACAGAAGTAATTCAAAAACTCGAACCACTCTTTGAAAAAATTCGTCAAAATGGCATTAAACTCACCTTTAAAGGAGAAGCAGAAAAAAAAGCGGAATTGCGACATGACATGTTGTATGCTTCAGCATTGGCCATTGTTCTTATCATGATTGCCATGCTCTATTTATTTAACTCATTTACAGATACGTTTATTGTCATGAGTGTGATTCCTTTCTCTATTTTAGGGGTGCTTTTAGGCCATCAAATCATGGGACTTAACCTTTCAATGCCATCCATGATTGGAGCTTTGGGTCTTGCAGGCGTTGTGATTAATGATGGTATTATTATGATGACCTATTTGAAAAAAGCAGACAACATGGAACAAATTTTTGCACGTGCAACTAAACGTTTCAGACCCATTATCATCACCACAGTAACCACACTTATTGGTATGAGTTCTTTAATCTTTTTTCCAACAGGACAAGCAGCCATTTTCCAACCCATTGCCATTGCCCTTGGATTTGGTTTGGCATGGGGGACAGTATTAAACTTAATCTATCTGCCTGTGTTATATACGCTCACACATAATTTAAGAAATAAGAATAAGTATTAATTTTTAATCTTTTTATCTTATAATAAATACGATACATAGTATAAGGAGAGCAAGATGAAAAAACTGATATTTATATTACTGACGATTGTGTCAGTGTGTGCTTTTACAGCCAATGCAAATGCCGTTAAAAGTTTTAATACCCATGCTTCACAAAAAGTGAAAGAGTTGGTTAAAAAGTATGATTTAACGGTTGTTGATTTTGATTATGTTCAAAAAGCCGTTTCCAAAGGAACACGTGCTTCAGCTAAAGCAATCATTATTGATGCTCGACCTGAAAAGAAATATGAAATGGGACACATCCCAAGTGCCATCTCCCTTCCCGATACCAAGTTTGATACCATGTATGAAGCAGCTATGAAAGGTATTGATACTTCTAAAGAGTTGATTATCTATTGTGGTGGTTATGAGTGTGTCAAGAGTCCAAAGTTAGCAAAAATGTTGATGGATAAAGGGTATACAAATATCAAAATCTATCCTGCGGGAATGCCTCAATGGAGTAAAAAAAGCTATTCAGAAATTGAAATAAGTGTAGCTGCAGCACTGCATGAAAAACAGTCTGCTCTGTTTATCGACGCACGTCCTTACAGCAAATTTGTACAGTCAACTATTATTGGAGCATTGAGTGTACCTGACACTAAGTTCAAAGAGTTCACAGGGTACATGCCTGCAAGTATGACGACTACTATTGTTACGTTTTGTGGTGGATATGAGTGTGCCAAATCTCACAATATTGCCAACTATCTTATTATGATGGGATATAAAAATGTTAAAGTTTTAGCTTCTGGTTTTCCATCATGGAAAAAAGCGCAACTTCCTACTACTGCAACAGGCATGATCAAGAAAAAAGAGGTTGCAGTTAAAGCCGTTGAGACGTTCTTAAAAAAAGGGGAAGATACAGGAACAGTTGATGGAAAATGGTTTGTTGAAAACTATAAATCATTTCCAAAAACCGTTACTTTAGTAGATGTTAAAGGCGTTGATGAGTTTAATAATGGCCACATCAAAGGTGCCATTAATATCAATGCAGAAAAGATGACACCTGAAGAACTTCTTGCAGCACTGCCTAAAGAGGGAGAGATTGTATTTTATTGTGGTACAGGAACACGAGCCATGGAAGCATGGGGAATGTTGGCTGAAGATTTGAAGTACAAAGATATTCACAGAGTATTTTATTTGGATGCCATGATTAAATGTGATGACAAGAACAATTGCTCTATTGAGCCAAATGAGCCTTTAGGAATCTGATTCCTAAGGCACACCACTTCATCTGCCTATTTTTTTTATGTTACTTTTCATAAACAACTTCTAAAAATTTTTAATTATCTCAAAAATGTCATGTAATCCTCCTTCTTGTCATAGTTGATTATATTATAATAATTGACAAGCCTAAAAAATGATGGAGCAACATGGAGAAGAATCATTACTCGCACTTTACAAAAATTGCAATAGAGACATTAAAAAATGGCGAGAAGTACCCTTACAATATCTACCGACAAGTGGATGAAAAAATTTTCTCAATTTTAGTTCAAAAAGAGACGCCTCTGTCTATGGTCAATCAATGTTTTTGTGTGGATGAAGTAGACTCAAACTTCTATATTAAAAGTGAGGATAAACTCAAATATTATACTTTTATTCAACACCATATCACGGATATCCTTGATGATGATAAAATCAACATGGATGTCAAAGCCTCTTTTATCAAAGAGATTGCATCAGTGACCATGCATGAACTTTTTAGCAGCGATGTAAACAGTGAGAATCTCTCCAAAATAAACACCTTAGTCAATAACTCTATAAAGTTGATGCTCACAGACAGAAATGCCATGTACTCGATGCTTAAAGTCACTTCATTTGATTACTATACCTATACTCATTGTATTGATGTTGCAACCTATGCTTTGGGATTTGGCTCCTATTTACAACTGGAACTTGATGAGTTAAACACATTAGGAAAAGCTGCTATGCTTCATGATATTGGCAAAAAGAATATCCCACATGAAATCATCACTAAAAATGGAACATTAACCCCTGAAGAGTTTGAAATCATAAAGCAGCATCCCACTTATAGCGTGGATATTTTAACCCAAAATGGTGAGAACAATGAACGTATACTTTTGCTCATTGAACAGCATCATGAAAAGTGCGATGGTTCAGGTTATCCCAAAGGATTAACAGAAAACGAAATTGATAAACTGGCCAAAATAATTGCAGTGTGTGATGTCTTTAATGCATTAACAACACGAAGAACATACAAAGACAGAATGACATCATTTGATGCGTTTAAAATCATGTGTACACAAATGAACCACCATCTGTGTACAGAGACTCTTAAAAAGTTCATCACCTTTATGGGATGTCACTATAAACAAGACCAAGATGGTGCACTTTTAGTTGAGCATTAAAGGAATAAAAAGACTGATTTAACGGCTTCAATCCCCAAATCAATTGGTTCGACACCCATGGTTTCAAGAGAGTTTTGGACTCGCTGACTCATGATGGTCAACAACACTTCAAAAGAGGTATTTGAAGAAGAAAAAAGCGACTCTTTTTGATCTTTTATGAATTTCAAATTCTTTAAATCTTCATAGGTTGGTTCTTGACCTTTTTTAAGTTTTTGTTCCAACTCGATTTGCCAATTATTTTGCCACGTTAAAAAGAGATAATCATTATTTAAATCACGGTCTGTTTTGATTTTCCATTTTAAAATCTGTAAGTTTTGATAGAGTCGTTGAAGTTTCTCTTCATCATAACTCAATGCTGTAATTTGATGCCCATCTTCAATATCATACGCATCATAAATGAGTTTATATAAGCCTAAGACCAAATAATCATTTCGATATTCTACTGCAGATTTCGAAAATGCAATTTGCAGATACTCTTTGTATTTAACCAAATCGTTATTGGCATACTTTAAATTAAAAGTATTTTGTAAGTTATCCAGTTGTGTGTAGATGATAGGGGCATTGGTTTTATTGTAAGCTTTAGGATTTCGTTTATCCAACTTATCTTTAAAAGTAACAAGTTGTTTAACCACATTTTTATAGTCATTTTTAATGATATTGGCTGCATCAGTTTGCAACAACTTTTCAACTCGATCTTGGGTTGTAGAGTAACAACCACCGAAGAGTGATATGAGTAAACCTGCAAAAATAATCTGTTTTAATAATACCACGCTCACCCCTTTTGGTAAAGCTACACTCCTAAAGAGCGTAACTCATTCTCAATTTTTTCTAATTTTGTTTTTACTTCTTCAAGTGCTTGTCTGTTTTCGGCCACAACATGATCAGGAGCATTTGCAACAAAACGTTCATTAGAAAGCATACCATTAAGTTTATCAAACTCTTTTTGAGTTTTCTCTTTTTGTTTACTTAATTTATCAACAATGGCACTCATATCAATTTCAGCCGTTGGAATATAGACTTCTAAATTATCACTTACATCTGTTACTGAATTCTCAATTTTTGCATCAACAAACTCAACGTTTTCAACTTTTGCCAGTTTTTGAATAAAAGGTTTTGCCATTTGGGTATCAATTGTTTTATCAAGTTTAATATACGCTTTTGCAATTCTTGAATTCCCCATATCAATCACAACTTTTGCTCGTCTTATGGCAGTAATTGCTTCTTCAATAATGGCAAAATCTGCTTCAATTTTTTCATTTTTAGCAACATCTTTAGGAAAGTTCATAATCATCAAGGAATCTCCCTCTTCTAAAGTCGTACCACTTAATTTATGATATAAGTAATCAGAGATAAATGGCATAAACGGCGATACCATTTTCAGTGTCTCTTTAAAGATAGCTCCCAATTCAAGCACTGATTCTTTTGAAGCTTTGGCATACTCAATTCCCCAGTCACAGAAATCATTCCATACAAATTTATATAATGTACTTGCTGCTTCATTGAATTTGTACGCTTCTAACGTATTTCGTACTTCATCCAATGCATCACTGAGTTTACTTTGCATGTAAAGCCCCAGTGGTGTTTTAATCTCAATATCTTTTAAGTCAGGAAACGTATCAACATTGAGTTGTAAGAAGTTTGATGCGTTGTACAATTTATTGGTAAAGTTTCTGAACTGCTCTAAGTTTTTTGCACCCAGTTTAATATCTCGACCTTGTATTGCTAAATACGCAAGTGTAAATCGGATAATATCGGCACTGTGCTCTTCAACCATATCCAATGGATCAATGACGTTTCCTTTTGATTTTGACATTTTTGCCCCGTGCTCATCTCGAACGAGTGCATGCATATAAATATCTTTAAATGGCAATTGGCCTTGGAAATGTTCACCCATCATCATCATTCTTGCAACCCAGAAGAACATGATGTCAAACCCAGTAATCAAAAGTGAATTAGGATAGAAATCTTTTAAATCTTCAGGCGTAAATGTGCCTTGCATTTGACCATTGTTTCCCCAACCCAATGGTGAAAATGCCCACAATGCAGAAGAGAACCACGTATCAAGTACGTCGGGGTCTTGAATGAAGTTTTTACTTGCACATTTTGGACAAGCTGCTGGTTCATCTGCTTTATCAGCCCATTGATGGTCACAATCCTCACAGTAAAATACTGGAATTCGGTGTCCCCACCATAACTGTCGTGAAATACACCAATCTCTTAGTTCATCCATCCATGCTCGGTATGAGTTTAACCAGTGACTTGGATGAAACTTTGCTTCCCCTGCATAGGTCTTTTCAATTGATTTAGCCGCAACCTCTTTTCGTACAAACCACTGTTTAGAGATATATGGCTCTACAATGTTTTTACATCGGTAACAATGCCCTACTTGGTGAACGTGCTCTTCGATTTTTACAATAAACCCTTCATCTTCAAGTTTTTCAACGATTGGTTTTCTCGCTTCCAATCGCTCTAATCCTGCAAACTCTCCACAATAGTCATTTAAAATCCCTTTTTCATCAAAACAAGTGATGAACTCTAAGTCGTGTCGTTTTCCTACTTCGTAGTCGTTTTGGTCGTGTGCTGGTGTTACTTTAACAACTCCCGTTCCAAACTCCATGTCAACGTGCTCATCTGTAATGATTTTAATCTTTCTGTCTGTTAATGGTAAAACAACCTCTTTTCCTACGATATTTTTATATCGCTCATCTTGAGGGTGCACCATGATGGCAGTATCGCCAAAGTAAGTTTCAGGTCTGGTTGTTGCCACTGTTACATGACCACTACCATCGGCAAAGTGGTAATTCATGTGATAAAATTTACCATTTAATTCATCGTGTTCTACTTCAATATCAGACAGCGCACCATCGTGTGTACACCAGTTTACCATATAATTATTTTGTACAATCATACCTTCATTATAAAGATGAACAAACGCCTCTTTAACAGCCTCTTTTAATCCATCATCCATGGTAAATCGCTCACGCGACCAAGCTGGAGTAACTCCCAGTTTTCTCATTTGATGAACAATGGTACCACCAGAGTACTCTTTCCATTTCCAAACTCGCTCTAAAAACTTCTCTCGTCCTAATGCTTCTTTTGCTGTACCTTCAGCTAAAAGTTGTTTTTCTACCACGTTTTGCGTTGCAATACCTGCGTGGTCTGTTCCTGGTTGCCATAAGGTTTTGTACCCATCCATTCGTTTGTATCGTGTAATAATATCTTGAAGTGTAAATGTCAAAGCATGCCCAATATGAAGACTTCCCGTTACATTTGGAGGAGGCATCATAATTGCAAAGTTTTTATCTTTCTCTTGAATTGATTGGTTTCCATCAATCTCAAAATAACCTCGCTCTTCCCATATTTTATAAAATTTGTCTTCTATTTTTGACGGTTCGTATTTTTCACTCATTTATTTTCCTGTTTGCATAAATATTCGCGATTATATCGAAAAAAGTATTATGTTTTAATAGTACAGCCAAAATTATATAATTTTTTAACTTTTGTGACTATAATATGACATTTTTTAATAAGTTTTTGTTATAATGTTAAGCACTTTAAATAGGTAACACAAATGAAGAGATTTTTTAACAGTCGTTCTATCTTTTTTGGTTCATTGATTCTTTGCGTTATACTATTTTACTGTCTGAGCCAAAATTTTTTTTTAACCAATTATCATACCATTGAGAGCATCCAAAACGAAAAACATATCAACAACCTACTCACACACATAAACACTGAAATTCAACAAATAGACAAAGTTGCAAATACATTTATCTATAGTGGCTTTAACATCGCGACCATCAGTGAAATTGGGATGATAGGATTGGATTTTATTGTTTATAAAAACATCAAAGATGGCACTGTTTTTTCACGTTATAACTACAATAATGATGAAATCATTCCTCTAATTGAAAACCAAACTCCTTTTGAAAATGATCTTATAGAACTATTTAAACACCAAAGTTATACTGCTGACATTTACACCTATAAAAATCGTATTTTTTATCTGATTAAAAAACAACTCAATCCCACTGCATTTATCTATTTAGGGAAAAACCTCAATAACAACTCTTTGCAAAAACTCTCTGAAGATTTTGCGCAACTCAATATTACACATGAACACATTACTCAAACAACACTCAAATTATCGACTCGACTCATAGAAAATATTTTTGTTCAAACTTCATTAGAAGCTCGGCAAATCATCAATAACATCTCTTTTTATAATCATCATGATGAGTATTTGTTCAGTATCAAAACCATCAATCCCCGTAAATTTGTCAATGAAGGTGAAAAAACCATTCAAATTGTCAATGCCATCATGGGGCTTTTTTTAGCAGTGATTTTATACATCATTTATAAAACTCAAATGCTCTATCGACGTGTGCTTCAAAAAGATAAAAAAATACTTGAAAGTAAAGTTGAAAAACGCACCAAACAACTTGAAGGGCTGCTTAAAAAAGTAAAAAAATCAAATGAACAGTTACACTATTTAGCGTACAGTGATCCGTTAACCAAAACGCACAACCGACGAAGCTTTTTCATAGAGTCAGAAAAGGTACTCAAACAAGCTTTAGAAGATAAAAGCAGTGTTTCTTTAGTCATGATAGATATTGATAACTTTAAACAAATCAACGATAAATATGGTCATAACATTGGAGATAAAGTCTTGGTTGCTTTTGCATCTATGATAAAAGATGAAATCGGTGAAGATGATATTTTTGGTCGTTTAGGAGGAGAAGAGTTTGCAATTGTTTTCCCTAATACCCAACTTGATGATGCCAATAAAAAAGTTGAAAATCTTCGTAAGATGGTCGCCAATTTAGAGATAAAGCTCAAATGCGGTCACCGTTTGAAATTCACGGCCAGTTTTGGTCTGAATGACAACAGCCTATCTCATAATATTGATGAAATATTAAAAAATGCAGACGAACTGCTTTACAGTGCAAAACACTCTGGGAAAAACTTGGTTCGAAGCCGTATCAATCAAACCGCCCTTTGGTGCGATTTATACTGATTTAAGTATTTTTCAAAGACGGAAGTGCAGTGATTTTTTTACTCTTGTGAAACATCATCTTTAATTAAGCCCGCCTCTTTTAAAAATGGCGAATGAATAAAATCAAGTTTTTTGATACGATCATATTTTGCATAACTGAGATACAAGATATCTTTTGCACGAGTCACTGCTACATAGAAAAGTCGTCGCTCTTCTTCTAGCGATCCGCCTTTACTCATAAGCTTTCGGTTAGGAAATCGCCCATCCATTAAATCAATAACATAAACCTCTTTAAACTCCAAACCTTTGCTGGCATGTACACTTAAAAGATTGACGCCATCCCCTTCACTCATCTCACTGCCACCTAAAATCATTGCATTGATAAACTTCGATAACTCTGTGTAGTGATACGCCAAAGTTTTTAAAAGTTGTGTTTTTCTGTCAATTTTGGTTTTGGCAGAGAGTTTGGCCGTTTCATTGATGCTACCATCTTTTTGCGTGGCTCGTTTGGTGCTTAAATTTTCACGCAACATTGCAAACAGTTGGGATTTGATGATGTGTTCAATGATAGAATTCGGGTTTTTAACTCGTCGTAACTCTTTAATGATTTTATAAAACTCATAGATAAACTCTCCCCCCTCTTTACTTAACTTAGGGTGTTTTAACAATGGGTTTCCTAAAAAGGCTTCATCAAATCCACTGTGGGCAAATTTAGAGACACTTCCTAATTCCACAAAGTCATCAAACAGACCTAACTGGATATTTTTAGTTTTATTACTCACATACGGATTATTGATATCCTTATTGGGTGCAAATAGCCCTTGAAACAGGTTGCCATCTCCCAATTTAATAAGCGCATCAAAGATATCTTTGGCAATGGCTTTACCAATCCCTTTTCCATACTCTAAAATATGTATCACACTCATCATATCGTTGTGATTAACCAACAACATCATCAAGTCAAGTACAAACTTCACTTCCAATGAATCAAAGAAAGAGTGTCCTCCTTTTCGTTTGGAAGCAATGCCATACTCTCGTAAATTGGCTTCAATTCCATCGGCACTGGAGTTGTTTCTAAAAATGATGGCAATCTCATTGTGTGGAGTTTGACTTTGAGAAATCAGCTTTGAGATATACTCATACTGCTCAAAGAGTTCATTAAATGCCAACAGTTTTGGCTTGTGCTCAAACTCATTTCGTACTACTTCAAGTTTCTTTTCATAGACACGTTCATTAAACTCAATCACTTTTGTGGCCAAATCTAAAATCGGTTTGGTCGAACGATAGTTTTTACGCAACGTAAAAACAGTCGCATCATCATACCGTTTGGCAAACGTAGAGATAATCCCTATATCTGAACCATTAAAAGCATAGATACTTTGGTCATAATCTCCCACACAGAACAAAGATTTTGGTTTAAACCCTTCAAGCAGTCGACCTTGCAATGGATTGGTGTCTTGGTACTCATCCACTAAAATCTCTTTAAACTCAAAGTTATTGGTCTCCAAGGTTTCAAGCATGATGGTCAACAAATCATCAAAATTGGCATAGCCATACTTCTTTTTAAGTTCATTAAACTCTAAAACCACGTCCTCATAAATGGGCGTATAAATCTCATGAGAAGCATTTTTTGAGATAATCCACTCTCCAAAAGTTTCATTATGTGTTGAGTTTAAAAACAGAGAGTAAAGCTCATACAAATAGCCCCCATCATATGGGTTGGCTTCATCGTCTCTGTTATAAAAAACACGTTTTTCATAAAGCGATTTAAAGAGTGTCTTTAGCTCATTGGGTTGTTTAAGAGTGATATTGGCTTCTAACTGCTTTAACAATTTATAAGAGACCGAGTGAAAGGTTCCTGCCATAATCTCTTTGGCAATCTCTTTTCCAAAAAATTTTGCCACTCGCTGTATCATCTCTGAAGCTGCTTTATTAGTAAAAGTTAAGAGTAAAATTTCATTGGGTTTTACTCCAGAGTGAATTAAATTTGCGATTCGTCCTACAATGGTGGATGTTTTTCCTGTACCGGCACTGGCAATAATAAGATTATAACCACTTTTACACGTGGCTGCTTGGAGTTGTTCTTCGTTCAGATTAGATAGAGGCATAAAGTTTGATTTTTCTACATGGTATTTTCATTGTGCAATGGTAGCACACTTCTCATTTCATTTGGTATAAACCAATCAAAAATGAAGACGTTGTTTAAACTTAAAAAAGAGGATGAATCCAATGAGCACCAAATAGAAGTATTGTGCCATATTCAATGATTTTTGCGCCATAACAAAATGAACGGTAACAAGTATCAACGCCACATACAAGGCTTTATGATATTTATTATATTTAGCAAAGAGTTTTTTAGTTGAAGTACTTGCCATAAATAGTAAGATTAAAAAAGCTACCATTCCCAAATAGATAAAGGGTTTATCCAAGGTCTCTTCAAACGCAAACACAATATCCAACTGCATATCAAAAATTAAAAAATTTAAAAAATGAAGTAAGGCATAAAAAAATCCAAATAGTCCAATTTGTCGACGATAAGTTATGAGGTTGACTCTGTTTTTAATAAGAGAAAGTGTGGTTGTTGCAAACAAAAGTATGATAGAGGTTGTTCCCGTTACCGTATAGATATATTTTATAGGGTCTGTGATATTTTGAGCAAAAAAGACTTGCCAAGAAGTTATGAGTGCCGGTAAAAGTAACCCTATAAACAGAAGCCAACGCATCAGAAATACCTTGTTAAATCCATGTTTTTATACAGGTGTGCCACCTCTTTTTCATAGCCATTGAACATCAATGTTCGTTGTTTAAAGAGCTGTCCCAATACCCGCTCTCTTTTTTGACTCCACCGTGGATGGTCTACTTCAGGATTCACATTGGCAAAAAAGCCATACTCATTGGGGTTTGATTTTTGCCAAGAATTGAGTGGCTCTTTCTCTACAAAACTGATTTTAGAAATGGATTTAATCGATTTAAAACCATACTTCCAAGGCACCACCAAGCGAAGCGGTGCTCCGTTTTGATTCTCTAACGTTTTACCATAGAGTCCAACGGCCATCAAACTCAAAGGATTCATCGCTTCATCCAAACGTAAACCTTCCGCATACGGATAATCCAATGCCGCAAACAGACCTCGACTTTGGTCAGGGAACATTTCATCATCATACTTGGTTTCAAATCGGATATATTTTGCTTTTGAGAGCACTTTGACATCTTTAATGAGTTGTGAGAGTTCAAATCCTACCCACGGTACCACCATGGACCACCCTTCCACACATCTGAATCTGTAAATACGTTCTTGAAGTGTGTATTTTTTGATTAAATCTTGTACATCAATGACAAACGGTTTTTCCACCAAACCATCAATTTCAATGCTCCAAGGGTCAGTTTTAAGTGTATGAGCAAGATATTTCACCCCCTCTTTTGAAGTGGTAAACTCATAAAAGTTGTTGTATGAGGTGATTTGTTCAAAACTGTTTAAAACCAACTGTTCAGGGTTACTGTCTTTAACATACTGCAAATTGGCTTTTGGCATAAACTCTTTTGCTAACAAATCCATGACTGCACTGTTTGCAACCAAACCAGCTGCTCCCAGTTTTAAAAACTTTCTTCGATTAACAAAGAGTTCTTCAGCAGTCACATCGTTTTCATTTAAAGGTCTCATAACAACTCCTTTACACTTTTGATACTTTAAGTATATTCAAAAAGTGTAAAGTCTTTGTTTAGTGTTCAGGAGTATGTCCTTTAATTAAGATACGCAGATATTTCACACTCCAAGCAAGCAATCCAATGATAAGTAAAAGAGCACTGTGATTGATCCAAAAAATATAATCCGCTTCAAAGTTGATTGAAATACTCGCCCACAAACGAACCAATACAACGGCTTGAATAAAGATAAACATTGCAACAGCCCATCTGTCTGCATGTGGGGTTTGTCCAGAGTGTCCTAAAACAACACGTGTACCAAAACCAATAAGTACAGTTACAAAATAGCCCACAGCAAATGCATGCAGTGATGCTTGTTCAAACACAAACGTGCTGTTCATCAAATAAGCCACATCTTGCACACACGCAATCAAAAATCCCACAGGTATCCAATATAAAGAGATGAAAAGCACCCACATAATTGCACTCACTTTAAACAGTGGTAATTTCCATCTGTACAATTCATACACAAACAGTATCAATAAAGGAAAATCAGCAAGCAAATATAATGAAGGTTGGTCGAGTGTAATCAAGAGTACTTTAAACACCAATAAACCATACACTTTTTCCATTAAATATTTGGATTTATTGATGCTATATCCAACAACTTTCATGGAAGTAAAAAAAGGAACCATTCGTTGCGAAATGGTAAAAACAACCACAAATAAATAGAGATAAAAGCCTGAAACAATTGTGAGATGTTCTATCTTTGTAGCATATTCAAAAGAAAACTGTGAAAGAATAAAAACTGCATGTGAAATCAGTCCTGATACGTATCCTACTAAGACCCATTTTGCATCATACTTCTCTTTCATTAATGAATTTTTATAAGTTCTATAAAGGACAATAAAACTTGCAGTTTGAGTTAAAATTAATACAAACATACCAACCAAATATAAAGGTTTAGAGAGTAAAAGTCCTACAAAAAACAGAATACTTCCTAAACCATAAAATATAAATTGTGTCATATACCGTTTGGGGGCAATATTGGCTTGCATTAAAAAACGTGGAAATACCACAAACAAGAAACCCAAAAAGAATTGTGAAAATATAACAAAAATAAAAGCGTATGCATGAAAAGTTAATACATCACTTGTAACGGTAACTGTGCCGTTATAAACACCAAAAAGTAATCCTAAAAAAAGAATAAAAAGAATAATACCTGAGGTAAAAAAAGGTTGATGTGGTTGAGCACTGAATTTTTGATACCAATTTTTAAACATAAAAAAACTCCTAAGCAAACCATTTAAACTGGTTTAAATCTTAGGAGTATTGTATCTTTTTTATAGATATAAAAAATTGATTATTGACAAGTCCCACAACAAGAAGTAGAAGTTGCAGATTTAATGGCTGCTAATGCTTCATCATAGTTTGGTTCTTCAGTGATTTCTGGGCAAATCTCTTTATATGTTACAACACCGCTTGCATTGATAACAAAGATTGCTCTACAAGTAACACCTGATAATGGTCCATCCGCAATTAAAACACCATATGCATTGGCTAAATCTTTATTTCTAAAGTCTGATCCAACTTTTAAGTTTTCAATTCCTTCTGTTGTACAGAATCTCCCCATTGCAAAAGGTAAGTCCATTGAAACTACTACCACTTCAGCATTTTCAACTTTAGCAGCCTCTTCGTTGAACTTTCTTGTTTCAGCTGCACATACTGGTGTGTCTAATGAAGGTACAACCACAACGATTTGTGCTTTTCCTTGTTCTCCACCAATTTGTACTTCAGATAAGTCTTGCGCTACTACTTTAACTACTGGTGCTTTATCACCAACGTTAACTTCAGTTCCTGCTAAATTTACAACATTACCTTTTAACTTAGTTGTTGCCATAATTTTTCCTTGTGTTTAAGATTAAAGTTCAAAATTATAATGAATTAGGATAAAATTTATCTTAATTCAAAAAAGTACAAATGAATTATTTCACTTCTTAAGTTTCACACCATTTTGTACATTTTCAATTCTATCTAGTGACAGCAGTTTTGTCAATGAAGCTTTAAAATTTTTCTTGCTCAAACCAAACGTTTTTTTAATATCTTCGGCATCGCTTTTTGATGTAAACTCCATGAAACCACTATTTTGTTCAAGATAAGATAATATTTTATTTTGTGCATCATCGTTACTTTTTGAACCAATTTGTTGTAAAGCAATATCAAGTTTCCCATCTTCTCTGACATTTTTAATATAAGCTTTTCTTTTATCTCCCACATGTACCATTTCAAAAATCTCATTATGAAAAATCATACCTTCATAGTTGTTATTCACAACCACTTTAAACCCTAATGGAGTTTTAGCAAAAAGCAAAATTTCAACCTCATCATTGACTTCAAATAGACCTGTGGCTTTTTTTAAAAAAGAGGCGAACTTCTCTACACCAATGAGTCGATTGGTTTTTTCATCTTCAATGACACGCACAAAACGTTTTTCGCCTACTTTAAAAGGTGTTTTTTGTCTGTTTTTAGGCACCAGCAGATCTTTGGACAATCCCATGTCCATAAATGCACCAAACTTTGAGCTGTCTACGACTTCTAAAAGTGCAAATTCATCTTTTTTAACATAAGGCGTTTGAGTTGTGGCAACCAAACGGTCTTCTGAATCGGTATAAATAAAAACCTCTAAAATATCCCCTATTTGCATCTTAGATGTAATATAGGCATTGGGTAATAAAACCGATTCATCTTGGGTTTGACTCACTAAGTAAACGCCTGGTTCACTTACACGGTCAATTTTAAGTTGGTTCATTTCCCCCAACTTTATATATTCATTCATTTTTACTCTTTTTTAAATAATTTAATTACAACTAAAGCAACGATTGCAACCATGATAATACTGGCACCTGAACTGATATCAAAACGGTACGATACAAACAGACCCGACATTGTAAATATCAAGGCCATCACTGAACTTAAAATCATCATCATAGAGAGTCGCTTGGCAAACATCTCAGCTAAGTAAGTGGGTATGGTTAATAGAGCAATGACCAAAATAAGTCCCACCACTTTTATAGCTGCAACAACCGTTAAACTGGCCAACACTAAAAGCAGTGTATAGAAAAACTCTACATTTATTCCTCGTAATTTTGCAAACTCTCTGTCATAAGAAATGGCCAAGAACTCTCTGTAGTAAAATAGTACCACGGCTATAATAACCACATTAAGTATCCCCATGTAGATAATATCGCCTTGTGGTACTGCAATGATTGAGCCAAAAAGATAACTCATCAAATCCACATTATACCCTGGCGTTAAATCTACAAAAATAATACCTATGGCCATACCAGCTGCCCACATAATACCAATGATAGAGTCCATACGACTTCGGTTTTGTATGGTCAAATATGAAATGATCATAGCTGTTATAACAGCAAATACGGTTGCACCAAATAAAACAGGAATACCTAAAAAAATAGCAATACCTATTCCTCCATACGAACTGTGAGCAATCCCACCTGCTAAAAAGGTGATTTTATTCACTACTACTAGGGACCCAATGATGCCTACAGCAATGGAGATTAATATTCCTGCTAACAGTGCATTTTGCATAAACTCAAATTGCAATGCCTCTAACATGACTCCCCTTTTTCATGACTGCATCCACACACATGGTGATTACCCAACGCAGATAAAAGCTCCACTTCACACAAATGCCCCTCTTTGGGAATACTCTCTTGCATCTCATTTAAAGGGTGATAGACCAAACTCTTATTGATGTGCGCCACGTTTTTTGCATAATGTAACAATACAGAGATATCATGGCTGACCACCACAATCGCAATGTTGTTACTCAACTCTTTGAGTAAATCATAAATGGCTTGTTGCCCTTTGACATCAATACTTGCAGTGGGTTCATCTAAGAGTATGATTTTAGGGTGTGCACACAATGCACGTGCAATAAAGACACGTTGCCGTTGACCACCTGATAAATCCCCAATCTTCTTTTGTGCAAACTCATGCATACCTACTTGTTTAAGCGAATGCATGGCACACTCTACTTCCTCTTTGCTGTAACCTAAAAGAGGTCTTTTAGAACCGATGTGTCCCATCAATACGACTTCTAATGCAGTAATTGGAAAGTTCACATTTAAATTGGTGTTTTGAGGAACATAACCAATACTTTCACGTTTGACATTGAGTTTTATTTGTCCTGTTTTAGGTTTTAATAATCCTAAAATCAGTTTTAATAATGTCGATTTTCCTCCACCATTGGGACCAATGATGGCCAAAAAATCACTTGGTTCAATATCTAAATTAATGTTCTCAATCACATTTTGTGATTGGTCATAAGAGTATGATAAATTTTTTATCTCAATATAATGACTCAATTATAAAAACCCTTTTAATGTTTTAATACCCTCTTTTATCTGGGTATATACGATACCAATATACTCATGCATTGCTCTTTGCGTGATAAGTATATTGTTAGCATTGAAAAGTTTTAACATCCCTAAATGTTGCACTTGGATAAAATCCGTGGGTGCTGCAATGGGCTTTAAACCTTCTTGTTCAAAAAGCAACATGGCTCTTGGCATATGAAGTGCAGAGGTGACCAAATAAAAAGGTCGGTCTTGAACATATTGCTTCATCATTAAAGCTTCTTCATGCGTATCTTGACTCTTTTCTTCAACCAAGATGTCCTCTTTTGGAATACCCACATCCATCAGCTTAAGTGCCGCACTTTTTGCATCACTGATGGGATTGTATCCTCCATACCCTGAAGTAATAATTTTAATATCTTCATGTTGATGATACAAACGAAGCGCTTCATCGCCTCTCGTTTTAAAGTTTCCACCCAACAGTAAAATATACTCAATATTTTCATCATAGGTCTCTACTGTATGATAACGATTCTCTAAAGGTTTGACCAACATATTGGAAAGTGGTGCAAACCCAACGAGTAAAAACAGTAAAAATGTAGTGACTAAAACCACATTGGCTTTGTTATATCTTCTTGTCCAAAAAAAATACAACCCTATAAAAAAAAGTATCGCAATAATCGATAATGGCATTAAAAAAAATGAAATGACTTTTTTTAATGTAAATGCCATCTATCTCTCTCCAATGATTGCTGATGTGTATCCCACCACTTTAGAAGCATCGTGGTTGGTATTCATACTGGTTCGATAATCCAATACTTGTGTTTGTAACTTATTCTCTTTTGCCCATTGAATCAATGCCTCAACCCCTGTAATACCACAGGCTTCACACTTTGTTTCAAGTGCTTCAATATCCATTGTTTCAATCGCTTTTAAAAACTGTGCATCTAAGATGTTGGCCTCTTCTTGAGTATGAAAATGGCTTAAGTCTGTACTGATGACAATAAAAGTGTGCGATTGTACCATAATTTCTCTGATGATATCACACAAGCTCTCTACTGAAATATCCCCATACACAATCTCTACAACTTGCGTATTAGGAAAATAGGTTTTAATAAAAGGCATCTGCGTTTCAGTCGAGTGCTCACTGTGTGCCAATGGGTTAAAAGAGAGTTCATCAAACTGCTCTTTGAGTTTTGCAGAGAACTCATAATCAATACTGATATCTCCTAAAGGGGTCTCATAATCATCATACAAGGCAATACTGGCCCCCTTTAAATAGATACGATGAGATGGACCAATGACCACAATACGTTTAGGATGCACGTTGTGTTCTTGCACCAAACTGTATGCTTTATTGGCGGTATACCCACTGTAAATATACCCCGCATGTGGCGCAATCATCGCTTTAATATCATGCATGTCTGTTTGTGTCTCATTACTTACACGCATTTGCACAATCATTTTTTCAATCTCTTTGGCACTGTTGGGATAAAAACTTCCTGAAAAACTCGCTTTTCTATGTTTCATTATAAACTCCTTCCAATGGCTTACCGCAAACTTGGCATTGACCATTTTTTAGATGGTTTTGTACTACTTGCATACGTTCTCTTTGTATCAACACATTTTGACAGTGTGAACACAAGGTGTCATTATTGACAGAAACATTGCCGCGATAAACATACTTTAAACCTACTTTTTTACCAATTTCATACGCTTTATTCAACGATTCAAACGAAGTGGGAGGCAACTTTTTCTCTTTATAATCGGGATGAAAAGCACTGATATGCCAAGGTGTTGTTTCTCCCACTTTTTCTTTAATAAATCGCGCAAGGGATTCCAACTCTTCAGGCGTATCATTTTTAGTTGGTACAATAAGTGTCGTCACTTCTGTCCAGATATTTTTCTCTTTAAAAAGTTCCAAATTTCTTAAAACAATGTCTAAACTTCCACCTAACTTTTTATAATAATTTTCATTAAAAGTTTTTAAATCAATATTCACAGCATCAATCAAACCTGCCATGTCATTGACCACTTCTAAACTTTCAAACCCATTACTGACAAACACATTTTTAAGACCTTCTTCGTGTGCCAACTTTGCAATCTCTTTGGCATAGGGATAAAATATCGTAGGTTCATTGTACGTATATGAAATTGATTGACAGTGATGAGAAAGTGCTAGATCAACAATATAACGAGGTGGAATATACTGTTCTTTATTGATCTCTTTTTCTTGTGAGATGCCCCAGTTTTGGCAAAAGGCACACTTAAAATTACACCCTACTGTTCCCAAAGAAAGCGATCTGCTTGCCGGTAAAAAGTGATAGAGTGGCTTTTTCTCTATGGGGTCAATATTTAAGGCTGCAATATATCCATACACCAAACACTCAATTTTATCTCCAGTATTTTTATTCACCCCACACAAACCCGTTTGTTTTTTTTTTAATTGGCAATAGTGATTACAAAGAAGACAGACAAGTTTTCCGTTGACTTCTTCATAATAATTCATGACACTATCTTAAAGCCTCAAGCTCTTCTTCATCAACATATTCGTCATTATACGTATCACGTATGGCTAAAAATTCATCCAGATTATCAAAAAAGACCTCAATAACTTTAGGATCAAAGTGTTCAGCTTTTTCCTCTTCAAACATCCTTAAAATTTTCTCTAAAGGCCACGCTTTTTTATAACAGCGGTCACTTCCTAATGCATCAAAGACATCTGCTACGGCAGTGATTCGTCCAAAGATATGAATTTCTTCGGCTTTAAGACCTCTGGGATACCCTTTCCCATTCCATTTTTCGTGATGCTCATGCGCGACCACTGCTGAAGCTTTAAGAATTTCTCGATTGGAGTTTTTCAACATCTCATACCCAATCGTGGCGTGTGTTTGCATGAGGTTCCACTCTTCAGCCGTGAGTTTCCCCGGTTTATTTAAAATGGCATCGGGAATACCCACTTTCCCAATATCATGCATCGGTGAAGCCATTCGAATAAGTTGTGCCTCTGCTTCACTTAAATTGAGTTTTTTAGCCAACAAATATGAGTACTCTGCCACACGTTTTACGTGGTTCCCTGTCTCTTTACTTCGAGCTTCTCCAATGGTACCTAAAGAGAAAATCACATCTTTTTGAGTATCTTCAATCTCTTGATGCAATAAAATAGTGGGCGTAATGTCTTTTGCCATTCCTAAATATTGTGTTGTAATACCATCTAAACTGTGAATAGCTCGAAGCGTCATATCTAAAAAAAACTTTTCGCCTTGCTTGTTTGTTCCTTTAATGGTGCCTTTAAAAAAGTCCTCTTTTTTAATTTGAGTTGTAATGTCATCAAAAGATTCTTTTTCAAACAGTTCATTAAATGTTGTTTGTACCGCTTGATCTTGTCTCATTTGTAAAATAGTTTGCATCTGCTCATTTATAAATAAAATATCTCCATTTAACGCAATACGAATTTGCCCCATGCTTAAATCCATGATTTTTTCATACTCTTTAATGGTATGCACTTTACTTTGTAAGGAGTCTTGTGAAGTGGCTACTTGACCTTCAAGTAACTCTTTATAGGCTTCAAGCTCCGTGATGTCATAACGCATGGCAATATACTCTTGCACCTCACCCTCTTCGTTTAAAATAGGTACAATAGTGGCTTCTACAATATAATATCCACCCTCTTTGGTCCGATTTTTTATCTTTCCTTGCCAGAGTTTTTTCTCAGTTTTAATCGTCGTCCACAACTCTTTAAATGTCTCTTTTGGCATGTCAGGATGACGTAGAATATTATGATTTTTACCCAGAAGTTCTTTTTTACTATAACCAGAGATTTCACAAAAAACATCATTGACATACGTAATAATACCCTTAGAATCGGTTTTTGATACAATTGAACTGCTGTCAACTGCCAGTTTATACTGTTCAAGCAGTTTGACCAACTCTTTATGTGCCCGCTTGGCTTCTACTTTTTGAATGATTTTATTGATTTTATTTAAAAGCAGTGAAATATCTACAGGTTTGATCAAATATTCATTAATAGAATCAATTTCATTGGCTTTTCGAATAAAATCTGATTGACTGTACGCAGAAAGAATGATTGCTGGAACATCACTTCTGATTTCACGAATGGCTTTTAACATCTCAAACCCATTCATATTGGGCATATTAATGTCAGTAATAATCAAATCTACGTCATTTTTTTTAAACGCTTCAAATCCCTCTTGACCATCAGTTGCCACAATTACCTTGTGTGCAATCATTTCAAAGACGGAGGTGAGTTCATTTCGAATAAATTCTTCATCTTCTACATATAAAAGAGTTATCTCTTTTTTTGCTATTTGACTTTTTTCCAACATACATAAAACCTTATTTCAACTTTGTAACCGTATAAAGGTAAATCTCTGGTTTGAATATCAGACAGTTTTTTCCTAATCCTGCTTTTAAACACAAGTGTTCAAAAAAGAGTTCAAAACTATTCAACTGTTCCCATACTTGTGGCAAGAATGTCGCTTGATGATTTTTATATTTTAAAACAACTCCATGTTGTCCTATCTTAACTTTTGACTTTAACTCTTCCACACTATCATAGGCTAAAGCTTGAGGTTCACTCAAAATAGAAAGCTCTATATCAATGTGTTCAAACTCTTGTACAGTGAGCTTTTCAAATCTTGGGTCACCAAAAGCAGCCGCTTTAGCATTAGACACAATATCTTCAAACAGTGTTCTGCTTGCAACCAAAGAGCCAATGCAACCTCGTAAATTTCCATTGAGATACAGTGTTACAAAGGTTGCTTTTTTCTCTTGAAGTTGAGGATACTCTTTGAAGTATTGTGCTTCATCAACTTCGCTCTTTTCATCCAAACAGCTTTTAATGCTTTTTCGTGCTATGTGTAATAAAACCTGCTCAAATGTTTCGTTACTCATATTAGCTCTTTGATTGCCTCAATAAATAGGTCGCTGTCATTCACGCAAGGGCAGACTTTGTACTCTTTAATACCCAAATCTTCAGCTACTTCTTTATACTCAATGGCCAATTCAAAGTCAGTTTCAGAGTTATCAATAATAAAGGCAATGGGATAAATCAATACTTTTTTGTCTTTAAACTTCTCAAGCATACTCTCTAATGATGGTTCCAACCACTTAAGTGGTCCCACTTTGGATTGGTATGCTAAATTAATGGATTCAAAAGAGTATCCCTCTTGTTGTAAAAGTTGAGATAAAAGAGCCACATGAGCTTTAACTTCTTTCTCATAAGGGTCCCCTTTGTCCACTATTTTTTGTGGCAAACCATGTGCTGAAAAAATCAAATTATAATCATTTGAACTGTTGATTTGTTTTTTGATACTTTCTATAATGGCTTGATTATAAGTTTGGTTTTCATAAAAAGGTTCAATGACCTTAAGTTTAAATTGATTATTCGCACGCTCAACAAAATCTTCCACACTTGATTTTGTGGTGGTTGTTGAGTATTGTGGATACAGAGGTAAAAGTGTGACCTCTTCAATACCTTGTTGTTTAATTTGTTCTACACATTTAGCTGCAAAAGGGGGCGTATAACGCATCGCTTGGGTGACATAAGTTTCAGGAAGTTGGGATTGCAATTTATCAATGAGTTGTTGTGTTAAGCCATTGATTGGAGATTCTCCACCAATGGCTTCATAATTCTCCCAAGCACTGTTTTTTCTTGAGTAGACTATCAATGAAGCAATCATTGAACGCAACAAATCGCTCTTCATGGTCAAAATATTTTTATCGTTAAACATATTACGTAAAAAAAGTTCAAGCTCCTCTTTGTTTCGAGGGCCTCCCATATTCAATAAAACCAAAGCCTTCTTATATTTACTCTGCATTGTTATTCCTATGTTCATTCAAATCAATAATTGTATCACTGCACCATTGGGCTAAAAACATATCGTGTGTTATTAAAAGAATACCACATTTATGCAAAAACTTCATCAACAGCTGCATCACTTCTAAGGCTATCACGTTATCCAAAGCCGATGTGGGCTCATCTACAAGCAGCACATCAGGTTTCATCAACAATGCCCTTAAAATAGAACATCGTTGAAGTTGTCCCCCACTGAGTTCATGAGGTTTTTTATCAATCAACGACTCTTCTAAATGCAACTCTTTTAACAGACTGCTTAATTCACTCATATCATCAACCACATCATTGATTTGTTCATAAATAGTATATGTTGGATGAAACGAACTGTACGGATCTTGATAAATTGAACTCACCTTTGATACAGAAATACTTCCGCTTTGTGGTAATAAATTATTGGTAATCAGTTCAAACAGCGTTGTTTTACCACACCCACTTGGTCCTACTATGGCTTTGACTTCCCCTTTATTAAGTGAAAGATTAAAATCATCATAAATGAGTTGTTCTTTTGTGTAACCAAAGGTCAATGACTCGATACTTAAAACACTGTTCACCTAAAATCCTCATAAATAGTTAAACTATTTTATAGTCTACTTGCTTAAAAGCCAATTCCACTATTTTTCTTTTTTTGTCACAAAACAGTAGAATTTTTTTAAATTTTTGCCTTTTCTATAAGCTATATTAAACTTTAATTAGATAACATTATTAGTTCAAAAATATTGGAGGAGATTAAATGAAGAAAATCATTTTTGGAACGCTTTTAGCGGCTGCATCTTTAATGGCAGCAAACTATGCACCATGTGCAGCATGTCATGGAGCTAACGGTGAGAAAGCTGCATTAGGTAAATCTCAAATCATTAAAGGTTGGTCTGCAGATAAACTTGAAGCGGCATTACACGGCTACAAAGATGGTTCATACGGTGGACCTATGAAAGGTGTTATGAAAGGTCAAGTTGCTAAACTTTCTGATGCTGACATCAAAGCTTTAGCTGATCAAATTTCTAAATTCTAATTTAGACAACACCACTACTTTAACCGCGAACTAAAGTAATGTGTTAAGGAAAGGAATTCACTCCTTTCCTTTTTTTTACCTCAAAATCTGGCAAATCTTAAGCGAAATAACCCTTATTTGTATAAATAAAAATCATAAGTTAAAAACAAGAAAAAGTTGATAAAATTTTCACGTCAAAAATAAGGAGACCTCACATGAAAAAAATTGTTTTAGGAACATTAGTTGGTGCAGCTGCTTTAATGGCTGCAAGTTTCGCACCATGCGCAACATGTCATGGAGCAACAGCTGAGAAAGCGGCATTAGGTAAATCGCAAATTATCAAAGGATGGTCTGCAGATAAAATTGAAGCAGCATTACACGGTTACAAAGATGGTTCATACGGTGGACCTATGAAAGGTGTTATGAAAGGTCAAGTTGCAAGACTTTCAGATGCTGACATCAAAGACTTAGCTCAACAAATCTCTAAGTTTTAATTTATAAGAGTGAGTTTTACTCGCTCTTAGTTTCACTCTCTTTATCTTTTATTGAAGCTTCTCTTTTTTTTTCACGACTGATTGCATCGTTTAAATCCTCTTCAGAATCAAACAGTAATCCATCCATCATTTTTCGACTGTCATCAAACTGTCCACTTTTTGCTCCCCACACAAACACAGCCAAAACAGAGAAACTGATCAACAGTCCCACAACCAACATCATTGTTAATACATCATTCATTTTCTATCCTATTTTTTAATTCTCATTGAATTCCCCACAACCAACAGTGAACTCAAACTCATAGAGAGTGCTGCAACCAACGGTATGACAAATCCAAACATGGCTAATGGTATGGTGATGATATTATACACCAAAGAGATACCCAAATTCTGTTTGATAAATTTAAACGTACGTTCAGAGATTTCAAAGGCCTCTTTTAAAGCATGCAAGTTGTTATTTAAAAGTACAATATCTGATACTCCAATAGAGATATCCGCACCATTACCCATAGCAATCGCTACATCACAACTGCTCAGTGCCACAGCATCATTCACACCATCTCCTGCCATGACCACAATATCACCTTTTGCTTTGAGCTCTTTAATATAATTGGCTTTTCCTATAGGGTCAATGCCACTTTTATAACTTTTAATGTTAAGTTTTTGTGCCACTTTTGAAGCAACTTGCTCATTATCACCTGTAAGCATCACCACTTCTCGACCGCTTTGTTGAATAAAAGATACAAACTCTTTGGCATCTCTTTTCAGTTCATCTTTGAGTTCAAATGTAGCAATGATACGCTTATTAATCGCAAATAAATAGACACTGTTATGTGAATCAAATTTATAGTGAATATTATTTTCACGCATAAGTTCGACGTTCCCACCTAAGAGTTCAAACTCCTTATTCTGAACATTTTTATAGATTGCTTTCATTCCTTTGGCATGCACCGAGTGCACTTCAGACAACTCTTTATGTTCGACATTGGGATAATGTTGTTTGATATAACTTTTCACTGATTGACTGATAGGGTGATTGGAAGCACAAAGCAGTGAATATAACAAATTTAATTTATAGATATTATCATCTAAAATACGTGTTTTTTTAATGCTCAGTTTTCCATTGGTTAAAGTACCCGTTTTATCCAAAACCACTTTATTGGCTTTGGCAATGGTTTCAATAAATTTCGCTTCTTTAAACAATAAACCTCTGCTGGCCAGTTGCGAAATCCCGACCAAACTGGCAATGGGTGTTGCCAAGGCTAAAGCACATGGACACGCAATAACAATCACTGAGATTCCTACAATAAAGGCTTGTTCAAAATTATTGGCATTTTCTGCCACAAAACCAAACTTAATACCAAAGAAATACCACACTAAAAAAGTCAACACCGAAAGTGTTAAAATAGACAATGAAAACTTTTTAGACATCTCATTAGCCGTATACTCAATTTGTGGTTTTGAGCTAAGTGAGTCCTCTAAAAGTGTCACAATAGAGTTTAATGTTGAATTTGCAAAG
Organism: Candidatus Marinarcus aquaticus; assembly: GCF_004116335.1. NCBI lineage: Bacteria > Pseudomonadati > Campylobacterota > Epsilonproteobacteria > Campylobacterales > Arcobacteraceae > Candidatus Marinarcus > Candidatus Marinarcus aquaticus. The sequence continues at coordinate 91,825 of NZ_PDKN01000001.1, read as the reverse complement.
TCAGTAGTAGCTCTGTACTGAATCAGGGTATCTGAATTGACCGTACCACTGAAAACTTTATCGCCCATTTTTTTATACACCAGTTCAGACTCACCACTCATGCTTGATTCATCAAAAGTAGCATTCGAACTTAACAAAGTTCCGTCCACACACGCTTTTTCACCCGGTTTTAATTCAATGATGTCATCAACTTCTATCTCATCCAAAGCAACAACGCTTCGTGCACCCTCTTTTACAATCACTGTTTCTAAAGGGAGTTGGCTTTTAATTTTATCCAGTGTATCAACGGCACTTTTTTTACCTAAAACTTCTAAATATTTCCCCACAAGTACAAACGTAATGATCATGGTTACTGAGTCAAAATAGGTCTCCCCTTTTCCGCCCAACAAAATATATATGGAGTAAATATACGACAGTGTGGCGCCTGCACTGACAAGCAAATCCATGTTCACTATTTTGTTCTTCAGACCAAAATAGGCACCTTTAAAAAATATCCAACCCGAATAAAACAGAACGGGCGTGCTTAAAACAAACTCTCCCATATGAATGAGGTTTTTTATCTCATCATCAATGCCTGTAAAAAATCCTGTGTATTTTGCAACCGAGAGCATCATGATATTAACCGTTGCAAACACAGCCACCATCATTCGAATAAAATAATCACGTTTCGCTTGACTTGCTTTCTCATCCGCAATCGCCGAATCATAAGCATACGCATCGTACCCAACACTTCGAATACGTTCAATGATTTGTGAAAGTTTGATCTTATCATCGTCCCAAGTCAATTTGGCTTTATTATTGGTAAAGTTGATATTGGCTTCGACAATACCTTCAGTATCGTATAAAATCTTTTCATTTAACCAAACACACGCTGCACAATGTATTCCTTCAATAATCAAGTCAATCTTCTTAAGCCCATTAGGCAGCGTTTGTACAAATCGTTTTTGATAGCTCTCAAAGTCAAATTTAGAGACATCACTGTCCACTTGTATGGGTGGTGCAATGGTTTTATTTCCTAGTTTATCATAAAAAGAGTCCAAGCCATCCTCTTGCAACAAGTGATAAACTCCTTGACACCCTTTACAACAAAAACGTAAATCTCCCTCTTCTATCATCACTGAAGCATCAAAACTGAGATGACAGTGATTACACTTTACTTCTGACACTCAAACACACCTTTAATTCAATTTTTTAGTTAACATTCAGATTATTTTTGTATGCCTGAGTCAAAATCTCTCCAATGGCATCACTCTTTTGTGGTACTTTTAAAGAATCTGTCACTTGATTATACTTTTTGTTGAAAGTAGCACCAATATTCAGTACGAAAAACGCTCTCATAATTTCTCTTTTAACAAATTATGGTATTATACCCTATACCGAATAAAGTACGGATTTAATTGGTATTATATTTTGGGAGTCAGAGTGAATGGTCAATAATATTTCAATCTTAAAAAATATTACTATTCTTTATGCAGAAGATGAAGAAGCATTAAGAGAGATAACGTTAAACATCCTTGTGGGGTTTACAAAAAAGCAATACGTCGCAAAAGATGGATTAGAAGGCTTAGAGCTTTTTGAAAAATATCAAGACCAAATTGACTTAATCATCACTGATGTCAATATGCCAAACATGAATGGGCTTGAGATGATTAAAAAAATCAAAGAGATTAACCCCAATATTCCTATCATTGTAACCACCGCATTTTCAAATACAGAGTATCTTTTAGAAGCAATTGATATTGGCGTTGATAAATATATTTTAAAACCCATTGATATGAAAAAACTGCTTCAAATCATGGGACAATCACTGCTTTACCATGAATTAAAAGATTTATACATTGACAAACTGACCAATTTACCAAACCGTAACAAACTCAAAAAAGATATCACCGATAACAACGACACCCTGATGGCACTTGTAAACATTGACAAGTTCTCAAATATCAACGACCTTTATGGAGAGAGCAATGGGGATGAACTTTTGGTGCAATTTGCTCTTCAACTTAAAAGTATGTTTTCAAGTACCATTTATAAAATCTATCGTATTGAAGCCGATAAATTTGGAGTCGTCACTCAAGATACCTCGATACAATTGGATGATTTTAGAAATATGTGCATTGAATTTGCTCATGATATTGAAGCCAACTCCATTCAAATTGCAGAGCATGAAATTGATATTAACGTCACCATTGGTATTGCAACGGGAGCGGATGCTTATAAATTTACGCAACGAGTTATTACGTATGCAAAAAATAAACTTGAACAAGTGATGGTCTATGACGATTCATTTAATATTCAAGAAGATATTGAAGAGAACATCAAATGGGTAAAAAAGATTAAAAATGCCCTTAAAGAGAGCAAATTCCGTGCTTATTATCAACCCATTGTAAACTCACAAACACAAACCGTTTATAAATATGAAGCGCTTTTACGATACATAGATGAAGATGGCAGTGCTGTTTCTCCCATGCTCTTTTTGGATATTGCAAAAAAAGCAAAGCTCTACCCCAAAATTATCATCGTGATGCTCACTGAAGCCTTCGAGCTCATTAAAGCAAAACAAAAAAGAGTGGCTGTGAATATCTCTTTTGATGATATTATCAGTATTAAAACCCGACAAAAGGTGATGCAACTGCTTGAAAACAATCAAGAACACACTTCTATGTTGGAGTTTGAAATTTTAGAGAGTGAACAAATTGATGATTTTAATGCCGTTATTGACTTTATCAAAGATGTAAAAAAATATGGCTGTATGATTGGAGTGGATGACTTTGGTGCAGGATACTCCAACTTTAACATGCTGACAAACTTAAACATTGACTTTGTTAAAATCGATGGTTCACTCATACGTGATATCGATAAAAAGCAAAATCAACAAATCATTGTCAATACCATTTCACGATTCTCTAAAGAGTTTGGATTTAATACCGTTGCAGAGTTTGTTTCAAGCGAAGAGATTTACAATAAAGTCAAAGAAATTGGCATTGACTACTGCCAAGGATACTACTTTGATAAACCAATTAGTTACGAAGAGATTTAACTCGTAACTAATTACTCAACCAATCTTCTATAATTGATTCTTCTGAGATTTTACTTTTTACTCGAGCTGCATGAGCAATAGAAACGAGCTGTTTTGATGCCTCTTTTAAATCATCATTGATGATCAAATAATCATACTTCGAAAACGATTTAATCTCCTCTTTTGCATTAAGGATTCGTTTTTCAATCACTTCAATGCTGTCAGTTTGTCTATTTTTTAATCGAGTCTCTAACACTTTGAGTGAAGGGGTTGTTATAAAGACAGATGTAATCACTTCATTGAGTTTTTTACATACAATTTTATGCCCTTGAACGTCAATATCAAAAATGACCAGCTTGCCTTCATGCAAAGCTTTCATAATCGGTTTTAAAGAGGTTCCGTAATAGTTTCCATGTACATTGGCATACTCTAAAAAGTTTCCTTCACTGATATCTTTTTCAAACTCCTCTTTAGAGACAAAGTAGTAATCCACTCCATGTTCTTCTCCCACACGCATCTCTCGTGTGGTGGTAGAAATAGAGAAGTAGTAGTCATCAATATCTTTATAAACCTCTTTGAGAAGTGTTGATTTTCCACATCCACTTGGTCCAGATAAAATAAGAATGGCTCCCTTTTTTTGCTCTATCAATTAGTTTCCTTTAGTTTTAGCTTTAAATTTATGGTATCTCCCGATGTAAGCGTATCAATGGAGTTTTGATCCAATTTAAGTAACAATGGTTTGAGTTCATCCATGGTGAATTTATTCAGTACCAAAGTGATGTATCTGTCTTGTTCGCCACTCAAATCAAACTCATAATCTTTCACTTCATCTAGGGCTTTATCGATGATATCTGAAAGATCATGCCAATCATCTTCATCCATCTCAATTTCATGTTCAGTTGGAGGTTCAACGTCAAGCAGGTTTTTGATTTTTCCCAACTCTCCCATGTCCAAAACACCACCATTTTTTAATGAAGCCAAAGTCACAATCGATTCATCACTTTCATCGTCAATATCATGTGCAATATCATCTGCCAGTGAGTTTAAATAACTGGTTGCTTCATCGGTTTCTTGGGCAGATGTAAGTCTCATTGACTCTTTTTTCTCTTGTTCTGCTTCTTCATGTATCAAGGCAATTTGTTCTTTTAAAATCTCTTGCAATTCATTGGGCAAAAATGGTCGTGGAACTAAAAAATCACGCGATTTATCAAAAGGCAACTCTTCAGCAACAATGGCACCAATCTTTTTTGTAAACTGTTTAATGATATTAAACTTATCATCCACAAATTCATTGTCAATGATGATTAAGTCAAATTTTTCATCAACATTGTTGTCTTTTTGTACACTCAAACTGATTTCAAGTTTTTGACAAATCAGAGTGAATATCTTAATAATAATTGGCGTATTGCTAATTAAAAGTAGTCTCATTTTATAACCTTAAGTTCCAAATCAACCAATTCGTAAACCTTATCACACTGCATTGCAATATCATTTTCATGTGTTACAATAATCATTCCTGCTTGATTGTTTTTAATATAATAAAATAGATTTCGAATAACATCTGAAGCGGTTGCTTTATCCAAGTTCCCCGTGGGTTCATCAGCGAATATAACTTTAGGCTGTTTGGTTAAAACACGTGCAATGGAGAGACGCTGTTGTTGCCCTCCACTTAACTCTCCGACTCCTTGATGCAGAACGAAATCAATATTAAGCTCTTTTAAAAGCTCATTATTGATTGCATTGCCACTTAAAAGACTGGCTACTTCTAAATTCTCTTGTGCAGAAAAACCTCTGAACAAATAGTGTGCTTGAAAGATTATACCAAAATCATCTCGTCTTATCTTCAAAAGTTCTCTTTTTTTCAACTCATATAGGGATGTGTCATTATAAATTACCTCTCCTTCATGGGGTTTCAATAAAGAAGACAAAAGATTTAAAAGCGTAGATTTTCCACTGCCACTGGCACCAATGATGGCAATGCTTTGGGCAGTATTTAATTCAATATCGACGTTATTAAAAAGAGGATAATCAAATTTATGTGAGATATTTTTTGCTTGTAGTAGAGGCTGGTGGGTGCTCAATATGTCTCCAGTCTTTTTTGTACATATTGTACAATGTTTAAAATAAACAGAAGATTTACTTCTGTCTATTTTGGGATAAGAAATTAAAGTTTTTTAATTATTTACCCATTTGTGCAGCAACTTCAGCTGCGAAATCTTCTTCTTTTTTCTCGATTCCTTCACCAAGTTCAAATCGTACATATTCAACGATTTGAATTGATTTGTCAACTTCAGCAATTGCTTGCTCAACAGTTAACTTGTCATCCATTACATAACTTTGAGAAAGAAGTGCCAATCTTCTGTCTAACTCAGTGTTGTCTTGAACAAATCTTTCCATTTGACCTGGTAAGATTTTGTCCCAGATTTTCTCTGGTTTACCTGAAGCTTGTAACTCTTTTTTAAACTCTTCTTCTGCTTGCTCTAAAGCTTCCATTGTTAATTGAGATTTAGAAACAAATGCAGGGATTTTTTTAAGTGGTTTTCCTAATCTTGCTAACTCATCATTCTCAGCTTCAATCTCAGCAACGATTGCTCTGTTTTCAGCTTCAACGAATTCTGGGTCTAAGTTTTCATAAGAAATAACCACTGGTTTCATTGCAGATGCGTGCATTGCAATGTTTTTTAATAATGGAATTGCTTTCTCTTTAGCAGCTTCATCACAAGTTGCAGCTAATAAAACTCCAACTTTTCCAGTTGCGTGAACGTAACCGTTGATAACACCTGTATCAGTTGATAAAGTAACCATTTTTCTAGCAACAATGTTTTCACCGATTGTTGCAATTTTTTCATTTAAAAACTCTTCAAAGTTTTGACCGTTGATAGTTGTTTTCTTTAACTCTTCAGTCTCAGCTGCACCTGTTGCTTGAACGTGTGCAGTGATGTCTTGAGTTAATTTAATGAAGTTGTCATTTTTTGCAACGAAGTCCGTTTGAGAGTTAATCTCAGTCATCGTTGCGGTTTTGTTGTCATCACTAACTAAAATAGAAATAAGACCTTCAGCAGCAACGTTTCCAGCTTTTTTAGCAGCTTTACTTAAACCCGCTTCTCTTAAGGCTTGAATCGCTTTTTCTAAATCACCTTCAGTCTCATTAAGTGCATTTTTGCAATCAAGCATACCTGCACCCGTTTTCTCTCTTAGTTCTTTAATCAGTTTTGGAGTTGCACCTGCCATAATTACGCTTCCTCTGTAGTTTCTTCTGTTGCTACTTCTGCTTCACCTTCAGCAACTGCTTCAGCTACAACTTCTGCCGTTTCTTCTTCAGTTACAGGTTCAACTACTTCTTCACCATTCTCTTCTGCGTATGCTGCTTTACCTTCGTTCATAGCTTCAGCCATTTCAGTACAAAACAGTTGAATAGATCGAATAGCATCATCGTTTCCTGGAATTGGGTAATCAACAACATCAGGGTCACAGTTTGTATCTAATGGTGCGATAACTTTGATTCCTAATCTTCTTGCTTCATTAATAGCAATTTTCTCTTTAACTGCGTCAAGAACGAACATCATATCTGGTAATTTGTTCATCTCTTTAATACCACCAAGATAAAGCTCTAATTTCTCTTCTTTTCTTGTAAGCATTAATGCTTCTTTTTTAGTTAAAAGGTCTAATTGCCCCTCTTCTCTCATTTTTTTAATAATTTCTAATTTTCTAATTGATTTTTTAATTGTTCCATAGTTAGTTAACATACCACCTAACCATCTGTGGTTAACGTATGGCATACCACAAGAAATCGCTGCATCTTTAACTGCTTGACTTGCTTGTTTTTTTGTTCCAACAAACATCATTGTTTGCCCTTGAGCAGCATTGTCTCTAACTACAGTATATGTATATCTGAAGTATCTTAAAGTTTTTTGTAAGTCAATAATATAAATATTCTTTCTTACACCGAAAATGAATTTTTTCATTTTTGGATTCCATCGTCTTGTTTGGTGTCCGAAGTGTACACCACACTCTAATAGGTCTTTCATTGTAACCATGAGTAATTCTCCTTGAATTTATTGTGTTTTGGGTTTTGCCTCTGTGTCCCTTAATGCCAAGCGAACGCTTGTCACAACCCATACCAGGATTGACACATGTGAGGTTTCTATAAAAATAGAACCGTGATTTTATCTAAGTTAACTTTAATTTTTCTTGAAGCGTACATTTTACTCCACATTTCACTATTTAAATTTTTTGGATAGAATTAAAAAAAGGATTACTCATGCTCTTTAATACTCAATTCAAGCAAGATAAAAAAACCTTTGATGATATTAGCATCAACTTTGTTCATGGTGGCAACAAAGAAGCAAAACCTCTTTTACTCATCCATGGTTATCCACAAACACATGTGATGTGGCACAAAGTTGCCAATGAGTTAAGTAAAGAGTATTATATTGTTTGCCCCGATTTACGAGGTTATGGACAAAGTTCAAAACCCAAAGGCAATGAGACCCACGAAAACTACTCTAAAAAAAACATGGCAAAAGATATGATACACCTTATGAATAGTTTGGGTTTTGATGAGTTTTTTGTAGCAGGTCACGACCGTGGTGCCAGAGTCACACACCGTTTGTGTTTGGAGTATTCTCAACATATTTTAAAAGCTTGTGTCATGGACATTGCGCCAACATACCATATGTTTGAACACACCAACCAAGCTTTTGCAACGGGTTACTATCATTGGTTCTTTTTAATACAGCCAGATAATTTACCTGAGAGACTCATTGGTGCAAATCCCGCTTACTATTTAACAGAGAAACTCAAACGTTGGAGCGATAAAGAAGTTGCTTTTGAAAATAAGTTTGATAAAGAGGCTGTAAAAGAGTACATAGAGTGTTTTGATGCTAAGAGTATTCATGCTACGTGTGAAGATTACCGTGCTGCGGCAAGCATTGATATGTGTGATGATGAAAAAGACCGAAATCGAAAACTTACAACGCCACTGCTCGTACTGTGGGGAGAAAAAGGGTTTATCCATAAAACCTATGATGTATTAAGAGTGTGGGAAATGTATGCACACAGTGTTGAAGGTCACAGTTTAAAGTGTGGTCATTTTCTGCCAGAAGAGAGACCAAAGGAAGTCATCGAAGCACTCAAGAGTTTTTTTAAATAACTTTTGAATGAATCTTGTTTAAGAGAGATACTTTTTTTGTATCTCCTCTTTTCCATCAAACTCTTTATTGGCTTGTTCCACAATCTCAATGGCAATATCATTGGACTCTTTTGCAATGGTGTTGGTTTGCAGTGCAATGGATGCACTCTCTTGTGTATTTCTATCTAAAATCGTAATGGCTTCATTGATTTGTAAAATGGCTCGCTCTTGCTCTTTACTTGAGTGACTCACACTCTTTAAAAGATTCATGGTTAAATTAATATTCCCATTGAGTTTACCGTACCCTTGAATCATTTGAGCGGCAATGCCTTTACCTTCATCTGCTTTAATATTGGCACTCTCAACTAAATCTTTAATCTCTTTAGCTGCTTGTGAACTTCGTGTTGCTAGGTTTCGAACCTCTTGAGCTACAACCGCAAACCCTTTCCCAGATTCTCCCGCAGTTGCAGCTTCCACTGCAGCATTAAGTGATAGAATATTGGTTTGAAATGCAATTTGATCAATGACAGTAATGGCTTCATTAATCATAGAAACCTCATCATTGATCTCATCCATCGCTTTGGTTGTTTTATTGGCCAAATTTTCGCCTTCATTAGCTGATTGGGTGAGTTCATCTGCATAATCGGCCATTTGCATGGTATTTTTATTACTCTCTTTCATACTTTGTGTGATCTCTTCAATCGCACTAGAAGTCTCTTCAAGCGACTGTGCTTGTGTTTTTGTTGCCATGGTAATACTCTCGACGTTGTGTGACAGCTTTGAAGAGCCCTCTTTGAGCATCAATCCATTTTCATAATTGACTCGTGAGAGTTCTGAAAGCGCTTCACCTAAGGTATTAATACCCAGTGCAAGTTCAATGATATCTTCTTGCATACCATCAAGTTTAATTTTAGGTCGATAATCCCCTTTGGTATACGAGTTCAACGTTAAAATCATCTTCTGAATAAACTCATCTTTGCTTTGTGCAACAGCAATGACATTGAGTGCATCATTGATTTCATCACTGACACGCACAAAATCCCCATGAAGTCCAGAAGGAAACATCTTTCTGTTCATATTGCCTTGCGCAATTCCTTGAAGTGAAGAGGAGATATCTCGACTGAACGCCTCCACTTGATCCAATAAGTTATTGATGTTCCAACTGATTTTGGCTAAATTAACATTGGCTTTATCAATATTGGTCACACGATAATAAAGATTTCCATTGGCCACTTTTAAAAGTGCATCATTGGTTTTAAGCAACTCTTTTTTATATACGGCCATAAAAAACCAAGCCGCTAAAAAAAGAACAAAGGAGAGAAGAACAGCGATAATAATCATTATTTTTGCATACGAGGTTTGATTAATAAAAGAAAGAGCAGCCATAAGATTGAATGCAAAAATCACAAAAAAAAAGAGCTTCATTTTTGCAAAAAGATTCATACGTGTTCTCCTTGCAAGGAGAGTATCAAAGCATTGTATGTTGTATTATTCTCTTCTAAAACATTTAATAAATATTCATATGAGGCTTTTATTCCTTGGTTTCGTTCAATTTCAAGCATCTTTTGATATAAAGGGACAATAATTTCAAGAGCTTGGGCTTTAGGTTTACGTCGCACAGAAGTGTACCCTATGATATTTCTTTGTTCATCATAATCAGGCGTAATATTGGCAAATACCCAATAATAAGCCCCCAGTTTGGTCGCATTTTTCACAAAACCAAAAAATTCTTTACCTTCTTGAATCAGTTCCCACGCCAGTTTAAATGCTGCTTTTGGCATATGCGGATGACGTATAATGTTATGGTTTCGTCCAATAAGTTCTTCTTCTCTGTAACCTGCCATCTCCATAAAAATCTCATTACAATAAGTAATGACACCACTTGGATTTGTTTTTGATACGATAAAATCATTCTCTTTCATGACTATTTCATTTTCTGTAGGAATCGCGCTCATTTAACCCTCCTGAAATGTATTAATATACCCAATGTTAATCATAATAATAACTAATAATATCATATAAATGTTACATTAAAATAGCATTTGATAAAATAAATAATAATTTATCCATTTTTTGTTACAATCGCATAATATTTTAAGGATCATTCAATGCCTCAACACAAAATTCAAGCCATCAAAGAAGAGATATCAAAAGCCATTATTGGTCAAGAAGCGATGATCGATGCCCTTTTAATTGGTCTGTTAAGCTCAGGTCACGTTTTACTTGAAGGGGTACCAGGACTTGCAAAAACCACCACAGTCAAAGCCTTGGCCAATGCATTAGCTTTGGAGTTTAAACGAGTACAATTCACACCCGATTTAATCCCAAGTGACATTATAGGTGCTCAAATATATAACATGAAAACCACCGAATTTTCAATTAAAAAAGGACCCATCTTCACCAACTTACTTTTAGCCGATGAAATCAACCGCGCCCCTGCAAAGGTCCAATCAGCGCTTTTAGAAGTGATGCAAGAAAAACAAGCCACTATCGCTGAAGAGAGTTTTAAAATCCAAGAACCTTTTTTAGTTTTAGCCACTCAAAACCCCATTGAACAAGAGGGAGCATATGCTCTTCCTGAAGCACAACTGGATCGTTTTATGTTTAAAATTGTGGTTGGCTATAATACCAAAGAAGAGGAACACCTTATCGCAACAAAAGCTTCACAAAACAGTTTTGAACCCATCAATGCTGTGTTGACACATGAAGAGTTACAACTGCTTCAAAATGAAGTTCAAAAAGTTCACATGGACAAAGAGTTAGAGAGTTACATCTTAGATATTATTTTTGCAACCAGAGAACCAGAGAAGTATGGATTAGCGCAGTTAAAAGAACAAATACAATTTGGTGCGAGTCCTCGTGCAACGATTGACATGTTTAAGGCCGTTAAAGCCAAAGCTTTTATTCGTGGCAATGAGTTTGTTACACCTGTAGACATTGCCTTGGTGATAAAAGATGTACTACGACACCGTATTATCTTAAGTTATGAAGCTGAAGCGATGAATGTCTCCACAGATAAAATCATTGATACCATTTTACAAACCATTCCTGTACCATAATGCAATACGATTCACAACGTCTTAAAAAGATCCTCATACAGACCAAACGGCAAGTCTTCAGTGAAATACCTGGAGACAATGCCTCTATTTTAAAAGGAGAAGGGTATGACTTTTGTGAATTAAGAGAGTATGAATATGGAGAAGATGTAAAAAACATTGACTGGGTCATCAGTGCAAAGATGCAAAAGCCCTATGTCAAACTCTTCCATGCACAAAAAGAGCTGAACATAGTCATCACCGCCCTCATGAGTGGTTCAATCTTTTTTGGCTCACAACGACTCAAACAAGAGTTGCTAACAGAGATTGCTGCTATTTTAGGCTACTCGAGCATCAAACAAAATGACCCATTTACATCATTTGTTTATAACAGTACTTTACACATCAATACACAAAAAACCAAAAAAATATCCGCTGTTAAAACCATGAGTGAGCAGTTTTTCAACTACGCTTGTCTTGGAAAGAGTATTGACTATGCTGCTTTACAAACAACTTTAGTGAGTCAGATAAAAAAGCGTTCTATTCTCTTTTTAATTGGCGATTTTATAGAGTGCAATGATTTGGATTTAAAACTTTTAAATCGTAAGCATGAAGTGTGTGTGATTATTTTGCGAGATAAATATGAAGAAAAACCAATTGAGTTAGGTAATGTTCACTTAATTGATTCCAATAATTACCGAGCATTTGAAGGTTCAATCTCTCCTTCTTTGATTGCTTCGTATCAAGCTCAAATTAAAAAAGCAGACCATGAGCTTTTTACAAAGCTTCAAAAAAGTGGTATCAAATTTACAAAAATATATACCCATGAAAACCCTATTTCAAAACTCATAGGATTACTGCACGCATGAAAGAGCTAAACTTATACGACATCAAACCTTTGGTTTCAGTACCCGACCTATCTTTGTATGCTTTTATTGCACTTGTTACTATGGCGATTTTGGTGCTTGGATTGATTGCTTATTTAATCTATTCTTTCTTAATTTACAAAAAAAACAGTGAACGACAACACTACTATACCCTATTAAAAAACATTGACTTAAATGATTCTAAAAAGAGCGCTTATGTGATTACGCAATGTGGGTGGAAACTCATACAAACCGATCATGAAAAGAAGTTTTTTTTGCTCTTACTTGAAGAGCTTGAAATGTATAAATATAAAAAAGAGGTGCCCCCATTTTCTAGAACGACCTTGATAAGACTGGAAACCTTTATGGATGAATTAGATGTTTGACATTCAATTTGAATATCCTTATGTACTTCTCTTGATTGCGCTTTTTATTGCGTGTGCTTTTTTGTGTAAAACAAAATTCACTGCATACTACTTTCCCCACATTCAAATCTATCAAAAATCACGAATACTCAACTACCCTTTAACCTCTTTTTTAAAGTGGATTACCATTGTATGTACCCTCATTGCTTTGGCTTCTCCCATCATTCAAGAAGATACACATATCATTAAAAATCAAGGGATTGATATTGTTTTAAATCTGGATACCAGTGCTTCCATGAAAGAGTTAGGGTTAGACAACAATAACCGAACCATGAATCGTTGGCAAGTCACGCGTGATATTGTAAAACAATTCATACAAAAACGTACCTCAGATAACATCGCATTGGTGGTATTTGGAAGCCAAGTCATGATGGCATCTCCTTTAAGTTTTGATAAACAAGCGCAAGCGCAAATTATTGATTATTTGGATATTGGTATTATTGGAGATAAAACGGCGCTTATTGACTCCCTTGCAAACAGTGTGAACATCCTTAAGCATTCACAAGCACACTCTAAAGTAATTGTATTATTAACCGATGGAGAAGACACCGCCAGTCAAATTCCTCTGCAAGTGATTGAAAAACTTCTTAAAAAGCACAAGATCAAAGTTTATACCATAGGAATTGGAGACTTTAATCCTTTGCTTCTTAAACACATCGCTTCTGTATCCAATGGGGCTTCATTTATGGCAAAGAGTAAAAAAGATTTGCTTACCATTTATGAACAAATTGACCAATTGGAAAAATCTAAAATAGAAAATAATAAAATAGTCTTAAAAGAGTACCTCTTTTTCTACCCACTTTTTTGTGCGGTTATGGCACTCATTGGTTTTATTTATTTTAAAAATAAAAATGAGATAATTTAAAATAATCCTTTAATGTGTTATAATAAAGGAACTTATAATAAGGTCATCAATTGGAAAGTTTTGAAGAACGTGTTCATAAAGAGTTAAAATCAAAAAACATCAACAATAAAAACTATTTGTGGTTGATTACTTTCCTTATTTGTGCTGTGAGTATTACTTACTACTCATATACTCATCAAACAGGTGTGATTGCAAAACAAAGCATTGAAAAAGAGTTCACTGTTAAAAACCAAGAGACGCTTCAAGAGCTTTTTAAAGAGCATTTAAGTAATCCTGAACGACGTTATCAAAATGAAGAAAAAGAGCAAAGTCTGTATGATTCTGCGGCAATGATTGTGCAACCTCAACTGCCTGAACACGAACAGATGTTAGAAGAGGATCCAACTTTTGATGCGCATAAAGGACCAGAAGTTGAAGTCAATGACGAACAAATCGCCCAAGCAGATATACCTTTGACCTCTCCAGAAGTACAACAAGAGCAATCCAATATGGCAACGGATACTGCCATTGCCAAAGTTGAAGAACAAAATCGTCTTACAACTTTACCTGCTGTGCAACAACCTCAGATTAAAGTATCCCAACAAGAAGCAGTGATAGAACACCCAATACAAGAGACCTCTCAAAATAACTCTAAAGTGCTTGCACTGCCTAATGAAAAAGAAGCCGTTATTGAAAAAGTGATACAAAAAGATAGCCCAGAAGTTCCAAAAACAGTTGCAATTGTTACAGCGCCTATTGAACTAAAAGAGCCTATTCAAAAAAAAGTTGATGAAACTGCCATTCAAAAAGAAGAAATAGCATTTGTAGAAGAACCCCAAAGAGATTTTGAGTTGATCAAGTGTTATAACCTAAAATCCAATGAATCCGAGCTGACTATTATATGTCAAGATAAAATCAGCAGCTTTTTACAAGAGCATAAATCGGCTTCAAAGTTTGAAGTGATTGGTATCATTGATTTAGTCGATGAAAAAGATGTCATCAATGACACCAAATATAAAAATGTCTATATACTTGGGGAGGATCGTGTTAAAAAAGCCAAAGCTTTTATACAAAAAAACTTAGGAGATAAAGTCTCTATCTTAGAGCAAAACTACACGCTTAAAACCGAGTTAGAGTATCGAGGTGTGGTCATTCGAGCTTACAACTAAACGTTCAGTTGTAAAATCTCTTCAATGACTTGTTTATCTGAAAATGGAAGTTTTTGATCATAAATAATTTGAGTGCTCTCATCCCCTTTGCCTAATACCAATACCACACTTTTTTCATCCGCCATTGCAATTGCTTTTTTAATCGCCTCTTTACGGTTGATTTCTACAATCGTGTTATTTTGGTTTTTAATCCCTTTTAAAATATCTTCAATGATAATATCAGGGTCTTCAAAACGGGGGTTATCACTGGTGACAATAATATGTTTGCTGTAAAGCTCAGCTATATGTCCCATTAAAGGTCGTTTTTCCCTGTCTCGATCACCTCCTGCCCCAAAAACACAAATAATCTCTTTATGCGCAAAACTCTCTAACACTTTTTTCATTCCATCAGGAGTATGGGCAAAATCAATGATGACCAAAGGGTTTTCACTGACCGTTTGCATGCGTCCACTCACTCCTGCAAAATTTTCGATTTCATTACAGATACTTTGTAACGGTTTTTGGGTTAAAATATGCACAGCTGCAACCGCAGCTGTGAGATTATAAACATTAAAAATACCCATCATATTTGATTCAAATGTTGCCGTTTGTTCAAAGTATTGAAGCATGACAGACATGCCCTCTTTAAAAGAGTACGCTTGTACTTTATACGTTGATGGCTCATCCAATGAATAGGCATAGCCATTTTTCACATTGTATTTTACGACCTTATCATCTTTATTGATAAGTTTTGGGGTATCATCTTCAAAAAAGGAGTTTTTTACTTGGATGTACTCTTCGATGGTTTTGTGATAATCCAAATGATCTCGAGTAATATTGGTGTGAATTTTCAGAGCAAACTCTAAACCTTCAATTCGTTTTTGCTCAATGGCATGAGAGCTTACTTCCATTACAAAATATCGACATCCATGATGGATGGCTTCTAAAATATGTGCAAAATTTGTAAGTTGTACGGGTGTGGTTAACGAGTACTCTTCAACTCTTTCATCATTGATAAAAAAGCCTCGCGTACCTTGTAAGGCAACTTTATAGCCCAAGTCCAAAAGCAGTGAATAAATCGCTGCAGCGGTTGTTGTTTTACCATTGGTACCTGTGATACCCACAATTTTTATATTAGATAAATCGATATGGTTTTTCAGTTCACTGCTTGGAATAAATTGAGTACAACCGCTCTTTTTAGCATCCTCTATATAACGTTCATTTTGTTGTGAATAAACAAAAGCATTTTGTGCATTGGCCTCTTTACTGTTATCTGTAAAAGAAGTATCAGTGGTTTTTAGAAACAAGATTTTTCTCTTCTAATTTTTTATACAACTCTTCGATTTTTTGATCATACGAAAAGTACTCATTAAAGCCATCTAAATAACTATATGCAGTGGTATTAAAATCATTATCAATCAATTTTGAAACAAAATCAAAAAAGTCCTCTTTGGAATCAATGGCAACTTTGGTTGAAAACATGATATCTTCAAATGCAATACGAAATGAACCTCGTGATTCAACCAATGCCATAAAATCTTCATATTTAATGGCATCCAATGAATCTATCGTTGTACTGGTAATCTCTTTTAAAATTTGTGTCATTTTTTCATTATCACCATCATACGCATCTACAACATCATGTACATATGCAATGGCTTCTTCAATATTCTTATCTTTTACCACACTAAAATAGTCAAACAAAGAGACCCCTTTTGACTCATCTTCACTTGCAATATCGCAAAAAAGAGCGTACATGGGATACTCTTGGTTTTGAGGGAAAAGCGAGCAGAGTTGACTATATAAAAAGATGGCTTTATCGTACTCTTTTTGAGAGAAGTACGCATGGGCTTCGTTTAACAGTCTGTTCTCATTAATCATTACAGTTCCTCTAATTTCTCTTCCATTCCAATAGGAACATTGATGATCTCTAGTTCTGGATGGATTGCTTCTTTAAGCTCTTTTTCTACAATATATTTAAGGGTGCTCCCACTGGCTGCACACCCTACGCATGAACCTTGAAGTTGAATATAGACCTTTTGTTCTTTTACGGTTATGAGTTGTATGGCACCACCATCACGTGCTAACATGGGTGCAATTTTATCATTAATAATATGCGTCACAGGTGGCAATAAATCTTCATCTGAAAATGGAATCATAATACCTACTTTCTTGTCTTTAATTTCACTAATACAATACCCGCTGCTGTACATGCTAAGATGACAGCAATGGTTTGAAAGATAAATGTTAAGCTTACTGGTTCTGTTAACATCATATCTATTTTTCAATGACTTCCGAGCATCGTTCACACAATGTCTCTTCTTCTGAAGCTGTAAACTTCCAACATCTTGGGCATTTGTGTTTTGAAGCCATGTAGACTTCAAACTCACACCCATCCACTTCAAAGCTCGCTTTAGCTTCACTCTGCTTTGTTTTTAAAACATCACTGACTAAGAACCAATCAGCAGCTTCAATTGCTTCTAATACATGAATTGAATCACTGTTTGTATACAGCTCTAACTCTAATGTTGTTTTAATGGTTTTATCTTTTTTAAGTGTATCAATGGCTTCACTGAATTTCTCTTTTGCATGAATTAAATGTTCTTCATTTAAAGCACTTTCAACCACTGGCAATTCATACGCAGGCAAATCAAAGACATCGTTTGCACTCTCTTTGATAACAGCAGGTGCATACTCAAGCAGTTCATCAATGGTATACGTTAAAATTGGTGCCATTGTGCTGAAAAGCTTCTTAGCAATCATTGCCATTGCACTTTGAGCACCAGTTCTGTGGATCTCATTTTTGCCATCACAATACAATCGGTCTTTACAAATATCCATATAAATACCACTTAAGTCTACGACTAAAAAGTGGTTGAGTTTGTTCAACCCTTTTGAGAACTCATAGTTTGCAAATGCTGTTTCAATCTCATCAAAGACTGATTTGGCTTTGGACAAAATCCATCGGTCTAACACACCCAATTTATCCACACTTACAATTGCTTCTAAATCTGAGACGTTTGCTAAAAGGAAACGTGCAGTGTTTCTGATTTTTCGATACAATTCCGCATTTTGTTTTAAGATGTTATCAGAGATTTTTTGATCATTTTGATAATCACTCATCGCCACCCATAATCTTAAAATTTCAGAACCATACTGTTTCATTATTTTCGCAGGGTCAATTACATTACCCTTTGACTTAGACATCTTTTCACCTTTTTCGTCCATTGTAAAACCATGTGTTAAAATCGATTTAAATGGGGCACACTCACTTGAAGCCAATGTGGTTAAAAGTGAAGATTGGAACCAACCTCGGTGTTGGTCACTTCCTTCAAGATACATATCTGCGGGGAATGTTCCTGCATCATAGTTTCGGCTACGTAAAACTGCATTTTGTGTTGAACCAGAATCAAACCATACATCTAAAATATCCATGGTTTTTTCTAAATCTTCTGGGTTGTATCCACTTCCTGGATAGAGCAGTTCGCTGATTTCTAAATCATACCATGCATCGCACCCTTTTTGTTCAAAAATCATCGCTGTGTAGTTCACGACTTTTTCATCAAAAATGATTTCATCGGTTTTTTTGTTTCTGAAAAAAGCAATTGGTACTCCCCAATCTCTTTGTCTTGAGATGCACCAATCTGGTCGCCCTTCAAGCATCGCTTTAAGTCGATTTCGTCCCCACTCAGGATAGAATTTCAAGTTTTCTACTACTTCTAAAGCGTTCTTTCTGAGTGTTTCATTTTTTTGCCCATACTCATCATCAATAGAGATAAACCACTGTTTGGTTGCTCTAAAAATAATAGGTTTATGTGTTCGCCAACAGTGTGGGTATGAGTGTTTAATGTCTTCTCGTTTTAAAAGTGCCTCTCCTAACTCTTCTAAGATTGGCTCATTTGCTTGGAATACATTCACACCTAAATATTTATCGGTCTCTTTAAAGAGTTTTTCTCGTACAATTGTTTCATCATATTTACCGTATGCATCTACAGGCATGATGACATCAAGGTCATATTTTAACCCGACTTTGTAGTCATCCTCACCATGTCCAGGGGCTGTGTGTACAGCACCTGAACCAGAATCCATCAGTACATGCTCTCCTAAAACCACTTTTGAAGTTCGACCATTGAGTGGATTGATTGCGTTTGTATTTTCAAGTGTTTTTGGATCAATATCTTTTTCAACACTTCCAGAAATCACGCCATTTTCAACCAATGAATTGTAAAGTTTTTTAGCCACAATATATTTATCACTTGTCAGAACATAGGTCTCTTCAGGATTAAGTGCAATCCCTGTATTTGCTGGCAGTGTCCACGGAGTGGTTGTCCAAATAACAATGCTGGCATCCATACTTTCATGTTTGAATGCCACGAAAATAGATGGAGATACTTTATCTTCATACTCAACTTCCGCTTCAGCCAATGCCGTTTGTGCAGCCCATGACCAGTAAACAGGTTTGCTTCGTTGAACCAACAATCCTTGTTTAGCAATGGCACACAGTTCTCTATAAATATTGGCTTCAAATTTAAAGTCCATTGTTAAATATGGGTTGTCCCAATCTGCAATCACACCTAACTGTTTAAACTCTTCTCGTTGGATATCAATGAATTTAGTTGCGTGATCTCGACACAGCTCTCGAAGTTTTGATTTTGGAAGCTCTTTTTTCTTTGCCCCACCAATTTTCTCTTCAACTTTTTGCTCAATTGGTAGACCATGACAGTCCCAACCTGGCGTAAATCGTACTGATTTTCCATTGAAGTAATGATACTTCACAATCATATCTTTTAAAATTTTATTCAGTGCATGTCCAATATGAATATGACCATTTGCATATGGTGGTCCATCATGCAGCGTAAAAGAAGGTGCCCCTTCTCTATTTTTTTTCATTTTTTCATAAACATTGGTTTCATTCCAAAGTTGATATTTCTTTGGTTCGTTATTGGGTAAATTTCCTCTCATTGGGAAATCGGTTTTAGGAAGTAATAAACTCTCTTTGTAATCCATTTTCTAATTACCTTATTGACATAAAATGGGATGATTTTATCTAATTATTGGTTAAACCTTGATTAGAATTCTATTTTGGGTCGATATTACGTTTACCACATCGGGGACAGGGATTTTCAAGCTTGGCATAACAGGAAAAACAGTACATCGTTGTACAATCTTTACAAACAAGTTTACAATGCTTGCATACAAAAATTTTTCCCTGTAAGGATTTTTTCTCTTTTTTTCTTCTAAATAGGTTAAACATTTTGAAAGTATATAAAAATAATTGCAAAATTGGTTTGATGTAAGTTAAGTTTTTCTTATAAATTTGCAAAGTGTTACTATATATAATATTCTCTGGACAAAATTGCTTTTTTCAAGTTTTTCATTTGGGAATTATAATTTTTTTATGATACTATTTCAGGATATATTTAAAATAATAGGAACTGGGAATATGAACGATAAAAATTATGACGTTGTAATTGTTGGTGGTGGTATCTCTGGTGCTGCACTGTTTTATGAGTTAGCCAAATATACCGATGTTAAAAAAATTTGTATGTTGGAAAAATATGAAGCTCTTGCAACTTTAAATACAAAAGGTACAAGCAACTCTCAAACAATTCACGTAGGGGATATTGAGACAAACTATACTTTGGAAAAAGCAAAAATCACTAAAAGAACAGCCAAAATGGTTGAGAAGTTCTGTTTACAATACGGTCTTCAAGACAAAGTAATGTTCTCTCACCAAAAAATGGCTTTAGGTGTGGGTGATAAAGAGGTCGAGTTTATTACAAAAAGATACCATGAGTTTAAAGAGCTTTTCCCTTACTTAGAGTTATGGGACAAAGAGAAACTAAAAGAGTTAGAGCCAAAACTTGTTGAAATGACAGATGGAAGTGATCGACCTGAAAATATTGTCGCAATGGGTGCAAAAGATCAATACACAACAGTTGACTTTGGTAAAATGACTGAAGAGTTAGTCAAACAAGCTCAAGCGTGTGAAGATGTAGTAACCGATGTTTACTTCAACAGCGAAGTTGAAGAGATCAAAAAAACAAGTGATGGATATGAACTTACAACCACTAAAGGGGAAAAATACTCTGCATCATTTGTTGTTGTAAATGCAGGTGCTCACTCACTTTACTTGGCTCATAAAATGGGTCATGGTGAACACATGGGAAGTTTACCAATGGCAGGAAGTTTCTACGTTACAACCAAACACCTCTTAAACGGTAAAGTCTACATGGTTCAAAATGACAAACTTCCATTTGCTGCACTTCATGGTGACCCAGATATTCTATTAGATGGTAAAACACGATTTGGTCCAACTGCGTTAATGTTACCAAAACTTGAAAGATATAAACCAGGTACCTACATTGACTTCTGGAAAACATTAAACTTTGATGGAAACATTGTAAAAATTTTCTGGGATTTGTTAAAAGACTCAGATATTCGAAACTATGTATTTAGAAACTTCTTATTTGAAGTGCCATGGTTAAATAAAAAACTCTTTGTTAAAGATGCCCAAAAAATTGTTCCTTCATTAACAGAGTGTGATATTGAATACGCAAAAGGATTTGGAGGGGTTCGGCCACAAGTTCTTGATAAAGAGAAACAAAAATTGATGTTGGGTGAAGCTTCAATTGACACAGGGGATGGAATCATCTTTAATATGACGCCAAGTCCAGGTGCAACTTCTTGTTTAGGAAATGCTGAACGAGACATTCATAAAGTATGTGATTACTTAAAACTAAAATTCGACGAAAAACAGTTCTTAGCTGATTTAACAGAATAATACATCATATATAAGGTACAAAACGTACCTTATATATAATCCTCTTTCCCCTTTTTTTAACCCCATTTTTATTATAATAGTTGCAGAACATATATAGAGGAGAGCATTATGTATGATGACATTTTCAACCAAGAGGATATGCAACGTCTGCAAGACATCTTACGAAGTAATAAAGAGACAATAACAACTGCTGAATCGTGTACGGGTGGATTAATAGCATCCATGATAACAGAACTCTCTGGATCATCTGATGTATTTAATGGCAGTATCGTTTCATACTCCAATGAAGTTAAAATGAGTGAATTGGGAGTAAAACAAGAGAATCTTGAAAAAGATGGGGCGGTTTCTGTTTCAGTGGTTGAAGATATGCTCGATGGAGTTAAAGCTAAGTTTAAGGCACAATGGGCGATTGCAGTCAGTGGTGTGGCTGGTCCAACAGGTGGAAGCCAAGAAAAACCAGTCGGAACCGTTGTGATTGGAATAAGTATTCCCAATGCCCATAAAATCGTAGAGGTTCACCATTTTGATGGAAACCGTAAAGAGGTGCAAATTCAAACGGCAAAAATTTCTTTAAAAAAAATAATTAATTTGCTCGAAAAACCCTTGACAAATTAAAAATTATTTAATATAATTCCACTCCATTTTGAAAGAGCGACCCGTTAGCTCAGCTGGTAGAGCATCTCCCTTTTAAGGAGGTGGCCGAAGGTTCGAATCCTTCACGGGTCACCATATCAAAATTTAAAGAAGATTTAATAATACCTTTGCTATTATTTCATCCCTTTAGAAAAGGTCGATTAGCTCAGTTGGTAGAGCGCTACCCTTACAAGGTAGATGTCATAAGTTCGAGTCTTATATCGACCACCATAATTAATAATGGCCCCTTCATCTAGCGGTTAGGATTCATGGTTTTCATCCATGCCACAGGAGTTCGAGTCTCCTAGGGGTCACCATTTTTTAAATTGTGCGGCTGTAGTTTAGTTGGTTAGAATGCCTGCCTGTCACGCAGGAGGTCGCGAGTTCGAGTCTCGTCAGCCGCGCCATTTAATTTTTTCTTTTATTTGACCCGTTAGCTCAGCTGGTAGAGCATCTCCCTTTTAAGGAGGTGGCCGAAGGTTCGAATCCTTCACGGGTCACCATTCATATTGAGCATTATTTATTCGTGGCCCCTTCATCTAGCGGTTAGGATTCATGGTTTTCATCCATGCCACAGGAGTTCGAGTCTCCTAGGGGTCACCATTTTTTGAATCTGTATAGGTTCTTTCAAATGCCTTTGATTTCAAATCTATTTTTCTAAAGCAGTTTAGAAAAATTACGATTTTCAGGTCGATTAGCTCAGTTGGTAGAGCGCTACCCTTACAAGGTAGATGTCATAAGTTCGAGTCTTATATCGACCACCATAATTGCAAGCGGGGATCCCGCTTTTTTTTTGCAAAATTTGTGCGGCTGTAGTTTAGTTGGTTAGAATGCCTGCCTGTCACGCAGGAGGTCGCGAGTTCGAGTCTCGTCAGCCGCGCCATTTTTGTAACACTTTTTTTTAATCCCCTTTTTCTTATTATCAAATAACCTCTTTTTTAATCACAATAAGCTATTCTTATTCTTACTATTTTTAAAGGCCCTTGATGATTAAAGTAAAGAGTATCTATCAACTCATTGTTTACAGTATTATTTTTATTATTGTTTTGATTTCATTTTTTACATTTATTATTATTACCAACGCCTTTACTGAATTGCAAGATAAAATCAAAATGATTGAACAAAATAATCTCACCAAACAAAAAATACTCATCAAAGAGGACATCACTAATACTATACAGTTTATTCGTTATTATCATGAAAAATACAAAGGCAAAAAGAGTGAAGTCATTATTCAAAATGAGGTTTTAAAAGCCTTAGATGAGATGAAAGCCTCTAAAAACATCAATGACTATACCTTTATCTATTTGTTCGATGGTACATCTGTTTATTATCCTGCAGTTAAAGAGAGAATTGGAGAAAACCTCTATGAATTTACAGACCCTAATGGGATCAAAGTCATCAAAGAGCTCATTGACATCTCTCAAAAAAAAGAAGGAGGTTACATAAAGTACCTTTGGTATAAACCTGCACGAAAAAAAGATATTAAAAAAATCTCCTATGCCATCGCTTATGAACCTTGGAATTGGACAATTGGGAAAGGGGTCTATTTAGATACCGTTGAGCAAATTGTACGGCAAACACAAGACCAATACGATGAAAAAATCTCAAACTATGTGCTTCAAATTACATCACTGACGATTCTTCTAATTTTATACTCCATTTTTATTTATAAAAATGCCACCATTTTGATTGCTAATGAAGTAAGAGAGATTGGAAAGTACTTTAAAGAGTCTCAAAACGAAGATAAACCTTTTAACCACAATAAGATTTTGTTTACTGAGTTTAGAACCATTGTAAATTATGCCAATGATGCCATGACCAGTATCAAATATCGTACACACTTATTGGAAGATTTAAATAAAAGCTTAGAAGAGAAAGTCAATGAAAAAACGCAAGAACTCACCGATATTTTAGAGGCTCAAAAACAGTTTTTAAAAAAAGCAGTGCATGAAATTAACACCCCTCTTTCAATTATACAAACCAATATTGACCTACTTCGAATGCAAAACAGCGATAATATTCATATACGAAACATTGAATCAGGTTCAAAAATCATCAACACTATTTATGAAGATTTAAGTTACATGATTAAAAAGAACCGAGTAGTTTATACCAAAACACACATCAACTTCTCAGAATACTTGATGTCACGTATGGAGTTTTTTAATGACATTGCTCTGTCCAATCAACTCTTTTTTGTTACAAACATACAAAGGGATATTGTTATAGAGTTTAATGAAACCGAACTGCAACGTATCATTGACAATAACATCTCTAATGCCATTAAGTACTCTTTTAAAGAGTCTCCTATTTATATCAAACTCTTGCAGGATGCACAATACGTCGAATTTCAAATTAAGACACATTCAAAAACCATTTATGATATCAATAAAATATTCAACAATCAGTTTTACAGAGAGAATCAAGTCAAAGGAGGCTTTGGTTTGGGGCTTAAAATTGTCAAAGAGATTTGTGATGATAATTCAGTTATAATTGACGTAGAATCTCACGATGACGAAACAAAATTCACATATAGGTTTAAAACATATGAAAATACTCCTTCTTGAAGATGAATTGATGTTAAATAACTCTATCAATGAGTATTTAACCAGCATTGGTCACCAAGTGACAAGTTTCACCGACGGCCAAAGTGTCGTAGAAAACATTGACAACAATTATGATTTGTTGATCTTAGATATCAATGTGCCCAATTTAGATGGGTTTGAGATACTTGAAACACTCAATAAAAACAAAATCTTTATCCCCACAATTTTTATCAGTGCATTAAATGATATTGAAGATATCTCAAAAGGCTATGAACTGGGATGCAAAGAGTATTTAAAAAAACCGTTTCACCTTGCAGAGCTGGGGATTAAAATCAATCAAATTCTCAAAAGTGAACAAAAAAACACCTCACACATGAAGTTTTCAAAAAACTACTCTTACTCCAAAACAGAAAAAACACTCTATTTTAATAACGAACCACAAAATCTGACCAAAAAACAGCTCGATATCATTCATATTTTAGCACTGAATATCAATATGATTGTTGATTTTGAGCGATTCAGAATTGATGTTTGGGAGGGAGAAGACATTGATAATCCCACCATTAGAGCTGAAATTTCGCGTCTTAAAAAATCACTAAAAGAAGACTTTATTAAAAATATCCGAGGACTTGGGTATAAAATTGACAGATATTATTCTGCCTAATTAAACCCTTAAAAGTGACCATTTTACGGTCACTTTTGAGAATTATTCTTCACATATTTTTCAAAAAAATCAAAAAAAAATCAAAAATTTTGTTAATGCTACCCAATTGCTATTTACATCCTTTATACTTCTCTTGTTACTTTAGTGATAAGTGAATAAACAGTTTGTTGACTTATCAAGTATAAACTAAAAAAGGAGAAAAGATGAGTCCAGAAAAAGCTCAGGCTTATTGGAAAGAAAATATTGCAATGATTCTTAAACTACTTGTAGTTTGGTTTGTTGTTTCTTTCGGTTGCGGAATTATTTTTATTGAACAACTTAACTCAATTGAGATTTCAGGTGTTAAGTTAGGATTTTGGTTTGCACAACAAGGTGCAATTTATGTTTTTGTTATTTTGATTTTTGTTTATGTTAAAGCAATGACATCAATTGATGAAAAATATGGCGTGCACGAGTAGGAAAGGAAAAACATGGAATTACAATCATTAATTTACCTATTCGTAGGTATCTCATTTGCAATTTATATCGGTATTGCACTTTGGGCAAAAGCGGGTTCAACTAAAGATTTCTACGTAGCTGGTGGAGGGGTTCACCCAGTAGCAAACGGTATGGCAACAGCGGCAGACTGGATGTCAGCGGCATCATTTATCTCACTTGCAGGTATCATCTCTTTTAAAGGTTCAGATGGTGGTGCATATTTAATGGGATGGACAGGTGGATACGTTCTACTTGCTATGTTATTAGCTCCTTACTTAAGAAAGTTTGGTAAGTTTACAGTTCCTGATTTCGTTGGGGACAGATACTATTCTGACGTTGCGAGAACCGTTGCAGTTATCTCAGTTATCTTCGTATCATTTACATATGTTGCGGGACAAATGAGAGGGGTTGGAATCGTATTTTCAAGATTCTTACAAGTTGATGTTAACACTGGTGTAATCATCGGTATGGCAATTGTTTTCTTCTACTCAGTTCTTGGTGGTATGAAAGGGATTACATATACTCAAGTTGCACAATATGTTGTTATGATTTTCGCATACATGATTCCTGCGATTTTCTTATCATTACAAGTGACTGATACATTCTTACCACAATTAGGTATTTTTGCACAAACTACATTTGAATTCAATGATGGTGTACGAGCGATTCCTGAAGGAACCTATCTCTTACATGCACTGGATCAATCAATTGCTGATTTAGGTTTTGCAGAGTATACACAACCAGGTAACTTATGGAACATGTTCATGTTAACTACAGCATTAATGCTTGGTACTGCTGGTCTTCCACACGTTATTGTAAGATTCTTTACAGTTCCAACAGTAAAAGATGCAAGAGTTTCTGCTGGATGGGCGTTAGTATTCATTGCAATTATGTATACAACCATCTCTTCTGTTGCAGCTTTCTCAAGAGTTAACTTAATTAAAAACGTACAAAACGTTGAATATAAAGCATTCGTTAACGGTGAATTAACTCACGCTGATGGTACTCCAAATGATGGACGATGGTTCAAAACTTGGGAACACGGTGGATTATTAGCATGGAACGATAAAAACGGTGACGGTAAAATCCAATATGCTGCTGGTGCTGCATTCAAAGGTAAACCAGCATTTGATGGTGAAAATGTTGCAGAAGATGGACACAGATTAACTACAAATGGTGTTCCAGCTGAAAACAATGGAAAAATCGAAAACGAACTCTATGTTGATAGAGATATCATGGTACTTGCTAACCCTGAGATTGCAAACTTACCTAACTGGGTAATTGCATTCATCGCAGCTGGGGGTCTTGCAGCAGCACTTTCTACTGCAGCAGGTCTTTTACTGGTAATTGCTTCTGCAATTTCACATGACTTATTAGGTCAAGTTATCTTTAAAGATAAAACTACGGGTAAATCTACATTAAATGAGAAATCAGAGTTAATGTGGGCCAGAATCTCTGCAATCGTTGCTATTTGTATTGCTGGTTACTTAGGAATTAACCCTCCAGGTTTCGTTGCACAAGTTGTTGCATTCGCATTTGGTTTAGCAGCAGCGGCATTCTTCCCAACAATTATCCTTGGGGTATTTGATAAACGAATGAACAAAGAGGGTGCGATTGCTGGTATTTTAACAGGTCTTATCTTCACATTCGGATACATTGTATACTTCGTATTCTTGGGTGGAGACAAAGCAGATTACTTCTTAGGAATTGCTCCTACAGGTATTGGTACAATCGGTACAGTGTTACACTTAATCGTAGCATTTGTTGTATCTCGAATGACACCAGAACCACCACAAGAAGTTCAAGACTTAGTTGAGTCAATCCGACTTCCAAACAATGCTGGTGAGGCACACGATCACTAAGCATTACTTGCCAAGGTATGTCTCTTCGGAGACACCTTTGGTACTATTTTTTATATTAAGTCTTTAGGTATTGTACGCGAACCTTTATCTAAAAACTTAGTATAAAAAATAGTATCTCATTACTATACAAAGGTCTTATATGAGTCTACGAGATCAAGAAGCATTTTTATCCAACATTCACCCTTTTGAAGTATTAAGCCATGACCAGATGAATATCTGTATTAAAAACATGGACATTGCATACTATCCTAAAGATACCGTTTTAATGAGTCCAGAAAAAATTTCTGAAAACTTTTTTATCATCATCAAAGGCATTGTACATGAATACAATGAAGAAGAGATGGTCATGGACTTTCATCAAGAGGACTCTTTTGATGCCAATTCACTCATTTATGGTCAAACAAAACACACCTTTAAAGTCTATGAGGATTTGATCTGTTATGAACTGAATAAAGCAACATTCTTAACACTCATTGAACAAAACCCAGAGTTTAAAGACTTTTTCTTAAACAACTTGGTCAATAAAATTCAAGTACTGAAAAACAAAGAGTTCACCTCTGAGCTCTCTTCTTTTATGATTGCACGTGTGGATGATACTATTATCCATGAAGCGTGTATGGTTGAGGAAGGCACCAAACTTTTGGATGCCATTGAACAATCAATCAATTACAAAACTTCCACCATTATTGTAAAAATGAATGGTGATTATGGGATTATCACTGATTCGCTTTTAAAGATGAAAGTGTTGCTTCAAGGTCGAGATTTAAATATTCCTGTAGAAGAGATTGCGATTTTCCCTCTGATTTCTGTACAAAAAGACGATTATTTATTTGATGCATTTTCAGTCTTAATTAAACGAAATATTAAACGAATTGGGGTTAAAAACTCTCAAGGAGAAATGGTTGGGGTTATTGAACAAATTGATGTCCTTTCACACTTTGCCAATCACACCTATGTTGTTGATTCAAAAATTAAAAAAGCCAAAACCATTGAAAACCTCAAAGAGGCGAGCAATGATCTGATCAATACCATTAAAACACTCAATGCCAAAGGGGTGAAAGTTCACCATATTTCCAACTTGATTGGTCAGTTAAACTTAAAAGTTTATCGAAAATTGTATCAACTCGTTGTTCCTGAAGAGCTTCAAAAAGATGCTTGTTTTATTGTAATGGGAAGTGAAGGAAGAAATGAACAAATCATCAAAACGGACCAAGACAATGCCTTGGTGGTACGTGATGGCGTTGATGTTGAACAATATCGACCATACATGGAAAAAACCACACAAATTTTGCTTGATTTTGGTTACCCTCCATGCGAAGGCAACATCATGGTCTCCAATCCATTTTGGTGCAAAAATGTCAGTGATTATAAAAAAGAGACGGCCAAATGGATTGAAGCTCCGGATATGCAAAACTACATGGACTTAGCCATTTTTTTTGACTCGTTTGCGGTGGGTGGAAATAAAGAGTTGTTGATTAATTTAAAAGATGATTTGTTTAATAAACTGCATGACAAAGATGTCTTTATGGCCTACTTTGCACGTGCAACATTGACCTTTGATACGCCAACAAAAATTGCAAACTTTATGACCAAGTCTCACAACATTGATATTAAAAAAACAGCTGTTTTTCCAATCGTTCAAGGGATTCGTAGCTTGGCATTACGTGAGAGAATTCGAGAAACAACCACCGTAAAACGTATTAAAATTTTACTTCAAAAAAAGGTTTTAAGTGAAGAGTTGGCTAATGAACTCATTGAAGCATTTGAAGTGGTCAATACTTTGCGTCTTAAATCTCAGCTTATTAAACTGCAAGATGGCAAAGAGATTGACAATAACATTGACACTCACACTTTGGGAAAAATTGAGAGAGATTTACTCAAAGACAGTTTCAGTATTGTCAACAGCTTTAAAAAGTTTATTACCTATACATTTAAAATTGATAAGATTTCATAATGATACAAAGTCTACTTAGAAAATGGAATCTCTCACGACTTAAAGATAAGAAGTATCTCTACTTATTTGGGGAAGAACCCAAAGATGAGTATGTCTGTTTGGATTGTGAAACCACTGGGTTAAATCCTAAAAAAGATGAGATTCTCTCTATTGGGGCAGTGTTAATCAAAGAGAATCGAATCATTATGAGAAAAACCTTTAATGTTTTTGTCAAACCTTCAAAAAATGTCACAGCTGAATCGATTAAAATTCACCAAATAAGACCCATAGATTTGGAAAATGCCATTACTCCCAAAGAGGCCATTTTAGAGCTGCTGGAATTTATTGGTTCACGACCTATTGTGGGATATTACATCAAATTTGATATGGCCATAATCAGTAAATATACCAAACAAATCATTGGAGTAAAAATTCCTAATCGCATGATTGAAGTCTCATCGATGTATTTTCGTACACGACACAGACACTCCGAATACGAGTTTGTCGATTTAAAATTTGATACCATTATGAAAACCCTTAATATTCCTGAACTGGGAAAACATGATGCACTTAATGATGCCATTATGACAGCCATGATGTTTTTAAAACTTCGTGAAATGACCCCTGCAAAATCGACTTTTTATGAAGGCTAAAATCAACATATAAACCACTTTTTTAAAATGCTATTTTAATGCTATTTTTCTTGACATTAATCTTACATTTTCTGTTTCAATTGGTTACAGACAAGGTGACCAAACTTAACTTCTCCTGAATATATTCGAAAGATTCTACAGAATAAATTTATAACTGTATAATATCAATTGGTTTTACTTAAATGCTATTTTATTGCTATAAAAAGGCTCTTGTCTTATAATCAGACTTTTTTAATTAAGCTTAAAAATGCTTTAAGTTGATAACAGAAATGCTTAAGGTTTCAAGGAACCTTAAGAATATATGGAGGAATGTATGAACGACGAACTAGTCCAACGGATTCGATCGAATCCTAAGTACCAAGAATTGGTCAAGAAAAGAACGGGCTTTGGATGGAAGCTTGGTATCTTTGTACTTGCAATGTACTATATTTACATTTTAGTAATTGCGTTTAACCCAACTGCTTTGGCAACGAAGTTAAGCGATGAAGGTGTAATGACAATTGCATTTCCAATTGGAGCAGGTATTATTATAGTTAGTTTTATTACGACTATTATCTATGTTGTTAAAGCAAACGGAGAGTTTGAAGATTTAACAAATCAAGTTAAAGAAGATGTAAAGGATGCGTTATAATGATAAGATTAACACTACTTTTTACACTGTTTGCAGTTTCACTTTTTGCAGCAGGGGATGCAACATTTGAAGCAACGAAGAGAGATCTTAATATTCCAGCAATTATCATGTTCTTTATTTTCGTAGGTGCAACATTAGGTATTACGTATTGGGCAGCAAAACGAACAAAATCTGCAAGTGATTTTTATACCGCAGGTGGAGGAATTTCTGGTTTCCAAAACGGTATGGCAATTGCGGGGGATTATATGTCAGCAGCCTCTTTCTTGGGTATTTCAGGATTGATTTACTTACAAGGATATGATGGATTAGTTTATGCGGTTGGATTCTTAGTTGGTTGGCCAGTTATTCTGTTTTTAATGGCTGAAAAATTAAGAAACTTAGGTAAGTTTACATTCATTGATATTGCAGCTTACAGATTGGGTCAAAAAGAGATTCGTACACTTGCAGCATTTGGTTCACTCTCTGTTGTAACACTTTACTTAATTGCTCAAATGGTGGGATCAGGAAAATTGATTCAAGTTCTGTTTGGTTTAGAGTATGAATATGCAGTTATCTTAGTTGGTATCATGATGATTATTTATGTAACTTTTGGTGGTATGCTTGCAACTACTTGGGTTCAAATCATCAAAGCAATTTTACTTCTTTCAGGGGTAACATTCATGGCATTTATGGTGCTTAACCACTTTGGTTTCAGTTTTGAAGCATTGGCTGCAAAAGCTGTTGATACGCACACTAAAGGTCAAGCATTGATGGAGCCAGGGGGATTGGTATCTGATCCTATTTCTGCCATCTCTTTAGGTATTGCATTGATGCTGGGAACCGCAGGTTTACCACACGTACTTATGAGATTTTTTACAGTTGGTAATGCAAAAGAGGCTCGAAAATCAGTTGTTTATGCAACAGGATTTATTGGTTACTTCTATTTAGTTATTGCGGTGATTGGTCTTGGAGCAATTGTATTCTTAAACTCTCCAGCAGGTGCAGAGTTCTTTGAAAATGGACAACTGTTCGGCGGGAATAACATGGCAGCCATTCACTTATCTAAACTTGTAGGTGGAGATGTATTCTTAGGATTTATTTCTGCAGTTGCATTTGCTACCATTTTAGCGGTGGTTTCTGGACTGACACTTGCAGGAGCATCTTCAATCTCTCACGATATCTATGCGTGCGTTATTAACCCAAAGGCATCTGAAGAGCAAGAGATTAAAGTTTCTAAAATTTCTGTTATTGTTATTGGGGTTATTGGGGTTATCCTTGGAATTGCATTTGAACAACAAAACATTGCATTCATGGTTGGTTTAGCGTTTGCTATTGCAGCATCAGCAAACTTCCCAATCCTTTTCTTATCAATTTATTGGTCTAAATTAACAACAAGAGGCGCATTCATCGGTGGATTCATCGGATTAATGACTGCAGTTATTCTTGTAATCTTAGGACCAACCGTTTGGGTAAGTATTTTACACAACGAAGAGGCAATCTTCCCATACAAATACCCAGCACTGTTCTCTGTAACAGCTGCATTTATTGGTATTTGGTTCTTCTCAATTACTGATAAATCAGGACGTGCAGAAGAAGAGATTAAAGCGTTCGAAGCACAAAGTATTCGAGCAGAAACTGGAATTGGCGCTGCAGGTGCAGTTGACCACTAGTCACACTTATACTAAAGAGAGTTTTCTCTTTAGTATTTCTTATAATTAAAATTTCTCTATATTATATTACTGAAGCCTATATTTACACTCTCATTTTTTACTTTTTTACACAATATTTATTTTTAAACTTTAATTGTGTTACTTTTCTACATTCATGACATAATTTTTACATTTTTGTAAACTCATCGCTTGGGAATGAAAATTTTTTGCATGTATAATCAATGAATTTTTAATGATGCTATGCTCATGCTACGTTTTATTAAAAATAGATAAGTCAAACATCTTCACAAGGGAGCACAGTGATGAAAGACGAATTAGTTGAAAGGATTGAAAACAATCCGAAATATAAAGAGTTGATTTCAAAGAAAAACAGCCTTGGAATCAAATTAGGTGTCTTTGTTTTAGTGATGTTTTATGCATACATCTTAACCATTGCATTTAACAAAGAGCTTTTGGCAACCAAAATTGCTGATGGAATGAGCACTACAATTGCATTTCCAATTGCATTGGCTATTTTAGTAATCAGTTTTCTTACAACATTGATTTATGTAAGAAAAGCAAACGGTGAATTTGAGGATTTAACCAACGATATCAAAGATGATGTAAAGGATTTAATCTGATGTTAAAAATAGTATCAATCTTAGCACTGTTTTGTGCAACACTGTTTGCAGCTGGTGATGCCAGTTTTGAAGCAACAAAACGGGAATTAAATGTTCCAGCAATTATCATGTTCTTTATTTTTATTCTTGGAACATTGGCATTAACATATTGGGCAGCAAAAAAGACCAAATCAGCCAGTGATTTCTATACTGCTGGTGGAGGAATTACTGGTTTTCAAAATGGTTTAGCCATTGCAGGGGATTATATGTCTGCTGCAGCATTTCTAGGAGTTTCGGGTCTTATTTATTTAAAAGGGTATGATGGTGTTATTTATGCCGTATCATTTCTAGTAGGTTGGCCTATTATTCTGTTTTTTATGGCTGAAAAACTCAGAAACCTTGGTAAGTTTACTTTTGCAGATATTGCAGCATACAGATTGGGGCAAAAAGAGATTAGGACTCTGGCTGCTTTTGGAACACTTTCAGTGGTTGTTCTGTATCTGATTGCACAAATGGTAGGAGCAGGTAAACTCATTCAAGTTCTGTTTGGTTTAGAGTATGAGTATGCCGTTATTCTTGTTGGAGTTATGATGATTATTTATGTGACCTTTGGTGGAATGTTAGCCACAACTTGGGTTCAAATCATCAAAGCGTGCCTTCTTTTAACTGGAGTTTCATTTATGGCGGTTATGGTGCTTTATGCATATGATTTCAACTTTGAATCACTGGCTGTAAGTGCAAGCCAAAGTCATGAAGCAGGTGAATCTATTTTAAGTCCAGGTGGATTTATATCTGATCCAGTATCTGCTATTTCATTAGGAATGGCATTGATGCTAGGAACTGCTGGTTTACCACACGTTCTTATGAGATTTTTCACTGTAGGTAACGCAAAGGAAGCTCGAAAATCGGTGGTTTATGCAACAGGATTTGTGGGGTATTTCTGGGTGATTATTACCATCGTTGGATTTGGTGCGATTGCATTTTTAAACTCAAATGAGGGTGCACAATATTTTGTGGATGGAAAACTCTTTGGTGGAAACAATATGGCCTCAATTCACCTTTCACACATGTTGGGTGGAAATGCGTTTTTAGGGTTTATCTCAGCCGTTGCTTTTGCTACAATTTTAGCTGTGGTTTCAGGGCTAACCCTTGCAGGTGCAAGTGCGATTTCACATGACCTTTACTCAAATGTCATCAATCCACAAGCAACCGATGAGCAAGTGGTTAAAATTTCACGAATCACGGTTATTATTGTTGGAATTGTTGGGGTTATTTTAGGAATTGCATTTGAACAACAAAACATTGCATATATGGTGGGCTTGGCATTTGGTATTGCTGCATCAGCAAACTTCCCAATTTTGTTCTTATCTATTTATTGGCGAGGACTTACAACAAGAGGTGCTTTTTTAGGTGGTCTTGCTGGATTGGTTACAGCTGTTACACTTGTAATCATTGGGCCGATTGTTTGGGTACAAATTTTAGGAAATACAGAAGCATTATTCCCATACAAACACCCTGCACTCTTCTCCGTAACCGTTGCGTTTGTTGCGATTTGGTTCTTCTCTAAAACCGACAATTCTCAAAGAGGAAAAGATGAAAAAGAGCTCTTCAGAGCACAAAACGTACGAGCAAATACAGGTATTGGTTCAGCTGGGGCAGTTGACCATTAATGATACATTACTAAAGAGATTTTCTCTTTAGTAATTATTTAATTAATTATTAATTAATTTTATATTGTTCTTATGCTATTGTTTTTCATACAATCTTTAATTGGGAACAACAATGAGTATACTAGAACAGACCTACTTCATACGAAAAATTCATCCTTTTGACAACCTAACCAAAACACAGCTCGATGAGTTTGCACAAAATTTGGATATTGAATACTATAAAAAAAATCATGTCATTCAACAAACCGGTGAGCAACCCGATAAACTCTACTTTATCATCAAAGGCTTAGTGCAAGAAAAACATGAAGAGGAAGTGATGTCAATCTACTCAGTCAATGAGTTTTTTGATGCAGTTTCAATTGTTGAGAACTATTCAAAACATACTTTTGTAACTGCACAAGAGACGATTTGTTATACACTTTCACGAGAGATTTTTATTCGAATTTTACATGAAAACAATCAATTAGAGAGTTACTTTTTTCAATCCATCTCACAAAAACTCAATGCCAACATCTCTAATGAAAAAAACAAAGAGTTGGCCAATATGATGGTGGCAAAAGTCAAAGATGCCAATGTACACCGAGCAGTCATTGTGCCTTATACTACTTCTATTTATGATGCAGCATTAACCATAAAAAAAGAGAAAGTACCCACCCTACTTTTAAAAGATGATTTGGGTGAAATCCACATTGTTACAGATTCAGACTTCAGACAAAAAGTCATTTTAAACCGAATGGATTATGATGATATTGTAGGGAAAATCTCTTCGACTGGGCTTATCTTTGTCAATGAAAACGACTTTTTATTTAATGCCCAGTTTCTCATGGCCAAACACGGCATTAAAAGAGTGGTGGTAAAAAACAATGAAGATGAGATTGTAGGCATCATTGATCAAATCTCTCTCTCCTCTTTTTTTGCAACGCACACTTTTTCAGTATCAAATGCAATAGAAAAAGCCGAAACCATTGAAGAGCTTAAAAAAGCGAGTCAATCGTTTATTAAAATCATTCGTTCCCTTAATGCCAAAGGAGTAAAAATTGACTTTATTGCCAAATTGATCAATCAACTGAACCAAAAACTGATGCATAAACTCTTTATGATAACTGCACCCCAAGAACTTATTGGTAAGTCATGCTTAGTGGTCATGGGAAGTGAAGGTCGAGGAGAGCAAATTCTTAAAACCGACCAAGACAACGCCTTGATTCTTGCTGATGATTGTGAGATAGAAGAGGAAAAACTTCGAGCCTTTACCCATGACTATACGGAGTATCTTGTTGACTTTGGTTTCCCACGATGTGAAGGAAATATCATGGTTTCAAATCCATACTGGTGCCGACGACAAAAAGAGTTCAAAAACTTGGTCTTTTCATGGATTTCTAATAAAACGGGTGATGACTTTATGAACTTAGCCATTTTTTATGATGCAGTGTGTGCCAGTGGAAACAAAGATCTTTTAAATGAGGTTAAAGAGTATATCTTTAAAGTGGGCGCTTCCACACAAAGTTTCTACATGCACTTTGCCAAAATTATCACCAGCTTCAATGTACCGCTTGGATTTTTTGATGGCTTTGTGTTTGACAGCGATGACAAAGAGCACAAAGATGAAATCGATATCAAACGTGGGGGTATTTTTATACTGGTACAAGGGATTCGAAGTTTGAGTTTGGAACATAAGTTGTTTAAAACCAATACCATTCAACGTATCATGGAACTCAACAATGTCGGTGAAATTGATGATGAGTTTAAACAAGAGTTGATTGAAGCCTTTAACTTTTTAAACACCATCAAACTCAAATCAAACTTGGATAAACTGGATGCAGCCAAAGAGATCAATAACTATATCAACCCAGATGATTTAAACACCATGGAGAAAGATCTTTTAAAAGACTCGTTTAAAATCGTCAATAAGTTGAAGAAAAAACTCGAACACCACTATAAGTTAAACTATGTTTAGAACGATAAAAAACTACTACAACAAAAAAGGGCTCAAAGATGAGCAATACACTTTTTTATTTGAAAAGCCTCATCCAGATGAGTATGTCTGTTTTGATTGTGAAACCACGGGATTAAACGTACAAAAAGATGACATCATCTCTATAGGTGCGGTCATTATTAAAGAGAACACCATTGTATCCAGTAAGAAGTTTGTGAAGTTCGTTAAACCTAAAACAAAACTTCAAATCGAAGCCATTAAAGTGCATCACATCAGAGAGTGTGACTTAGAAGAAGCAGAAGGTATCAATGAAGTTGTAAATGAATTTTTACATTTCATTGGAAATCGTACTTTAGTAGGATACTTTTTAGAGTTTGATGTGGCCATGATTAACAAATACATCAAACCAAGTTTGGGCATCAAACTTCCCAATAAACGACATGAAGTATCTGCAATTTATCATGACTGGAAAATTGAAGCCATACCTCAAGGGCACATCGACCTACGATTTGATACAATTATGAAAGATTTGGACATACCACACCTTGGAAAACATGATGCATTTAATGATGCCATTATGACTTCCATGATGTTTTTAAAACTCAAAAATCAACCCAAAGTAAAACTGTAAGTACAATTTCTGTACACACTTTACTTTTAGTTCCTACATAATATCAGCATAAAGCATAATAACAGCCCGCTTTATGCCGTACAATACTTGTACACATCTTTTACATACTTTTGTGGTAAAATATTCAACTTTATTATTAAAAGAGGGCAACAGATGTTAATATTTATTTTAAACGCAGGAAGTTCTTCACTGAAATATCAATTGATGAATCACGCAACTCACCGAGTTTTAGCTTCAGGGTTATGTGAACGAATTGGTATTGATGGGCGAATTATTCACGATGCGAATGAATTAAAAACAACCACGGAAATAGATCTTCCTACCCACAAAGAAGCAATTGCACATGTACTGAAGCTTCTGGTTGAAGGGCCTCAAAAGGTTGTGGATACCATTGAAAAAGATATTGATGCCATTGGACACCGTGTTGTACATGGCGGAGAGTATTTTCATGAATCAGTCATTATTGATGATAACGTTCTAAGAAAACTTGAAAAACTCATCCCGCTGGCGCCTTTACACAACCCAGCACACATTTTGGGCATTAAAATTTGTATGGAGTTAATACCTGGAAAACCCAATGTAGCAGTATTTGATACGGCATTTCATCAAACCATGCCAGCAAGCAGTTTTATGTATGCACTTCCTTATGAAGATTACACGGAACATAAAATCAGAAAATATGGTTTTCACGGTACCAGTCACAACTATGTCTCAAGTGTAGCAGCCAAACTGTTGGACAAAAAAGAGTCAAAAATCATTGTGTGTCATTTAGGAAACGGTTCTTCTATTTGTGCCGTTAAAGATGGAAAATCAGTTGACACATCAATGGGTCTGACACCATTAGAAGGTTTAATGATGGGAACACGTTCAGGCGATTTGGACCCTGCTGTTATCTCATTTTTAATGGAGAAAAAACAAATGAGTGCCAATGAAGTGGTGGATTATTTAAACAAAAAATCAGGTCTTTTAGGAGTATCTGGGGTGAGTTCAGACTTAAGAGAAATCATTGAAGCCAGTGAAAAAGGGGACTCCAGAGCACAATTGGCGATTGATTTAAAATGCAGCCGTATTAAAAAATATATCTGCTCATACGCAGGTGTCATGGGTGGTGTTGATGCCATTTGTTTCACAGCAGGAGTGGGTGAGAATGCTGATGTCATACGAGAAAAAGTGTGCGAAGGTTTAGAGTTCATGGGCATTGAACTGGATAAAAACAAAAATAAAAAAAGAACAAAAGGCACCCGCGAGGTGAACTCAGAAGCTTCAAAAACAAAAATATATGTCATTCCAACCAATGAAGAGTTTGTCATTGCAAATGACACCTATAACTTAACAAAAGCTTAATGCTTTTGTTAAAAACTAACTTATTTACTTCAATTTTATTTAAACAATCACAAAAATAAATTTCAAAATATTACGAAAATTCCCACATATTTTTTTTATCTGTATATATGTAGAATTTATGTACATTTTTGAAAAGATAATATAAAATGTTCTTTTACTATAGATTATGGCTCAATTACAATGCTATTTTAATGCTACGTTTTTAAACTATAATCTATGTCCACTAAATCAGAAAGGAATTTGAATGGGTCTAATTGACAGTATTAAAGATAATGCTAGAAAAGAGCTAAAAACTATCGTACTTCCGGAGTCTGAAGACGAAAGAGTATTAAAAGCCACTGAGCAAGTACTCAATGACAAAACTGCTAAAGTAGTGTTAATTGGAAATGAAGATACAATCAAAGCAGATGCAGCAAAATGTGGTGCAAATATCCAAGGAGCAACCATCATTGATCCTAAATCATTTGCCAATATTGATGCATATGTAAACGAATTGGTTGAGTTAAGAAAATCGAAAGGCTTAAGCGAAGCTGAAGCAAGAAAGATTATGACAACTGAACCAAGATTTTTTGGTTGTATGATGGTACGACTTGGTGATGCAGATGGATTAGTTGCTGGTTCTAACTCTGCTACTGCAGATGTATTAAGAGCTGCTATTCAAGTAATTAAGACTGCACCGGGGATTAAAACTGTTTCATCGACATTTGTTATGGAGACAAAAGATGGACAGTTTGGAGATAACGGTCTCATTTTATTTGGAGATTGTGCTGTATTACCTGACCCAACCGCTGAACAACTTGCTGATATCGCAGCTTCAACTGCAGCAACTGCACGAAGTGTAGTTGGTTTAGAGCCAAAAGTAGCCATGCTCTCTTTCTCAACTATGGGAAGTGCAAAACACCCATTAGTCGATAAGGTTCAAAACGCTGTACAAATTTTAAAAGATAGAAATGTAGATTTTGCATTTGATGGTGAAATGCAAGCAGATGCAGCGATTGTTGAAGCAATCGGTAAGAAAAAAGCACCCGATTCTAAAGTAGCTGGGAGTGCAAACGTATTGGTTTTCCCTGACTTACAAGCAGGAAATATCGGGTATAAATTGGTTCAAAGATTTGCTGGTGCAGATGCTCACGGACCAATCGTACAAGGTTTAGCAAAACCTGTTAATGACCTTTCAAGAGGTTGTTCAGTAGAAGATATCTCAAACTTAGTTGCAATCACTGCAACACAATGTTAATTCAAATAAATAAACGTAAAGGATTAAATCGATGTTAGTATTCATTTTAAATGCAGGAAGTTCTTCATTAAAGTATCAATTAATGAACCCAGTAACAAAAGATTTATTAGCTTCAGGGCTATGTGAAAGAATTGGTATAGATGGTGTTTTAAAACACGAATTCGGTGATGGACAAAAACTACAAATTGATGTTTCTATGCCAACACACAAAGAAGCCATTGAGTTAGTACTTCGAACTCTAACAGATGGTGAAGGTAAAGTAATCAACTCTATTGATGATATTGAAGCTATTGGACACAGAGCAGTTCACGGTGGTGAAGAGTTCTCTGGTTCAGTTATGGTCACTGAAAAAGTAATCGAAACAATGAAAAAGTTGATTCCATTAGCACCTTTACACAACCCAGCGAACATTATGGGTATGGAAATTTGCCAAGAGCTAATGCCTGGTAAACCAAATGTTGCTGTATTTGATACAGCATTCCACCAAACTATGCCTGATTATGCATATATGTATGCATTACCATATGAGCAATACTCTAAACATGGTATCAGAAAGTATGGTTTCCACGGAACAAGCCACTTCTTCGTATCAAATGAAGCACGAGGAATGTTAGACAAAAAACACAACACAAGAATCATCGTATGTCATTTAGGTAACGGTTCTTCTGTAAGTGCAGTATTAAACGGTAAATGTATTGATACTTCTATGGGACTTACCCCTGTTCAAGGTTTAATGATGGGAACAAGAGCAGGTGACGTTGGAGCAGGTGCTATTAGTTACATGATGAACCAAGAGGGTATGACGATCAATGAAACACTTGATGTTATGAACAAAAAATCAGGAATCTTAGGAATTTCAGGAAAATCTTCTGACCTTAGAGAAGTTCTTGAAGGGATGCAACAAGGTGATGACCGATGTCGATTAGCGGTTGAGATGGTTGCTTATAACATTAAAAAATATGTTGGTTCATATGTGGCTGCACTTGATGGTGTAGATGCATTATGTTTCACAGGTGGTATTGGTGAGAACTCTTCACTGATTCGAGAGATTGTTTGTGCTGGTCTGGATGGTATGGGATTAATCATCGACCCAACTAAAAACAACAAAAGAAGAAGTGATGCAAGAGACATCGCAACAAACAGTTCAGCTGCACGAATCTTCGTTATCCCTACAAACGAAGAGTATGTTATTGCTAACGATACGTATAAAGTGGTTACTGGAGCAAAATAGTTTTTGCTTCATAACTATAAGGCAGGAGTTTTTAACTTCTGCCTTTTTTATTGCTCGAATTTCTTTGAGCATTCGAGTTTCTTCTTGGATGACTTGTTTTTTCACCTCTTGGTTGAGCCTTATCAAAACTCTTTCGCTCTTTTTGTTTTTCTGTTTTAAACGAACCATTCATTGCCCCACTCTCTTTTGAGGCATGATTACTTCTTCGTTTAAAGTTGTTCTGTTTTTTGGCTGTTTGTACTTTTTTCAAAGCCTTTATCGTAAAACCTTCAACCTCTTTAACTTCAATTTTCATCTTAATGAGTTTTTCAATGTTCTCTAAAAATTCCAACTCTTCAGAGCAAACCAACGACATTGCAACACCTTCATTGCCCGCTCGTCCGGTTCGACCAATTCTGTGCACATAATCTTCAGGTATATTGGGCAACTCAAAATTAACCACGTGAGGTAAAAGCTCAATATCAATCCCTCTTGCAGCAATATCGGTTGCTACAAGTACTTTGATGGTTTTGGCTTTAAAATCATTGAGTGCTTTGGTTCTTGCCCCTTGTGATTTATTTCCATGAATGGCTGCTGCACTGATATTGCATTGATTCAAGTAATCACTCAATTTATTCGCCCCATGTTTGGTTCGAGTAAAGACCAATACTTGATTCCAATTTTCTGTACGTATTAAAGAGCTTAAAAGTGTTCTTTTTTTA
The DNA here is from genome assembly GCF_004116335.1 of Candidatus Marinarcus aquaticus. Classification (NCBI taxonomy): domain Bacteria; kingdom Pseudomonadati; phylum Campylobacterota; class Epsilonproteobacteria; order Campylobacterales; family Arcobacteraceae; genus Candidatus Marinarcus; species Candidatus Marinarcus aquaticus. The sequence continues at coordinate 50,176 of NZ_PDKN01000001.1, read as the reverse complement.
TCTTTAAGCACATAATGAACCACTTGATTGACCTGTTCAGACGAACTGTTGCTTTTGGTTACTTCCACAAGTTTGGGTTCATTCAACAATGTTTGAGAGAGTGCTTTAATCTCTTTTGAAAACGTAGCAGAAAACAGTAATGTTTGTCGATGTTTTGGGATATGTGCCATCACTTTTTTGATATCATGAATAAATCCCATATCCAACATTCTGTCTGCTTCATCTAAAACCAAAAACTCAACTCGTGATAAGTCGATGCTTTTTTGCCCCACATGGTCAAGTAATCTTCCTGGAGTAGCAATCACAATATCCACTCCTTTTCGTAGAAGAGATTTTTGAGAGTTAATGCCCACACCCCCAAATATCACTGCTGTTTTTAAAGGAAGATATTGACTATAAGCTTCAATATTTTGTGCAACTTGTGCTGCAAGTTCTCGTGTTGGCGTTAGAATGAGTGCTTTAATAAAAGGTTTGTTCTCTTTTTTACCCTTTTTGTTACTCATAATTTCTAAAAGTGGCAGCGTAAATGCAGCCGTTTTACCCGTACCCGTTTGCGCTGCTGCTAAAATATCATGTCGGCCTAATACCATTGGGATGGCCTCTTTTTGAATCAAAGTGGGTTTGCTATACCCTTGCTCTTTGATTGCTTTTAAAATATTAGGATTCAGTCCTAATTGTGAAAATGACATTCATGTCCTTTGATAAATTTAATACGTAATGAGATGATAATCTTGGTTGATGAAGGAAACTATGATAAATTATAATTCAGATAAAAACAAAGATGTATGTATGCTTGGTTACAATATTTTTCGGAGTATAACACAATTATAAAAAAAGGTAAAGCTTATAAGCTTTGCCTCTTTTTATTTTGTCTTAGTAGGCTTTTAAGCCTGAAGAGAAATAGGTGCTGATTTGTGCAGCACTTTCTTGAATAAGTTTATCAATAAACTTATCGATTTTATCCTCTTTTGTCCAAACAGGATTTTCAACTTCGGCCAATTTATACAGCTCGCTTTGTGCATAAGTAATCGTAGCAACCTCATCAATAAGTCCTACAATCTTTGCTTGTCGTGCAGTAAAAATATGTGCATCTGCATACGTTTGGTGTTCACTTGGTTTTAAACCTCGAGCCGTTGCAACGTCATTGACAAACATACTGTATGTATCTGTGATTACGCTCTCTAACTCTTGCTTCTCTACTTCGCTCCACTCACGTGCAAATGTTCCGGTCTCTTTATATCGCCCTACTTTTACTGTTTGTGCTTTGACACCAATTTTTTGCATCAACTCTTCAATATTTGCCCCTTGAAAAATCACACCAATCGAACCCACCATACTTCCTGGGTTGGCAATGATTTTACTCGCCCAAATAGAAGCATAGTAACTTCCACTTGCCATCACACCACTGGCATATGCCACTACTGGTTTTTTAGCAACGAGCTCTTTAATTGCATACGCTACTTCCACAGAAGGTGCCACTGCTCCACCTGGAGAGTTCACATCTAAAAGCACACCTTGAATATTGGCATTACTTGAAGCTTCATTGATTTGTGTTAAGACTTTATCCACATTTAAAATGGGACCCGTTAAATCTATTTTTTGCAAGTTTGCCACACTGAACTCTTTGTCCACTTCATTTGATGAAGTCACAACAAAAAAGACAATGGTTAAAAAGACAATGGTTTTAAAATATTTGGTGATAAAATCTAAAGGTGCCGTAATAGGCAAAAAAAGTATTCTGAAAAAATTAGACATGTTCACCTCCTATGATGACTTGTTCAACATTTTTTGTATGCAAAATAACATGCGTGCATACATCGCTTTGCTCTTTTACACTGTCAGGTAAGTGTAACGCTATTATATCGGCATCAAACCCTTTTTGCAATACGCCTTTGTTTAAGCCTAAAGCTTGTGCTCCATTGGCTGTTGCACTCTTTATGAGTTTGGCTGCTAAGGTATTGATGTTTTGATTCACATGAATCATCAAGGCATTTCTTAATTCATCAAACAGACTCAAAGAGTTATTTGAACTTAAACCATCTGTACCAATAGTAAAAGGAACGCCCAGTTTATTGATGTGCAGTTTGGTGTTGTTTAAAATTCGATTGGATGTTGCACAGTGATTGATATAACCACCCACCTCTTTTATCAATGTCAACTCCTCTTCATTGGCTTCCACACAGTGTGTGAAACTCAAAGGTTTCACACCTTTAAACTGCTTAACAAACTCTGGTGCAGAGGTCACTGATTTGTCTTGTCCTAAGAAGTTTAAGAAGAAGTCCAAAAAGCCGCCACTGTTCTCTTCTAACCACTCTTTCTCTTCACTGCTTTCTAAAAAGTGTGCGGTTACTGGCAAGCTTTGCTCTTTAGCAAGCTTCACCACTTCTCGTAATAAAAAAGGGTGCACAGAGTAAGGTGAGTGAATCGCAACAGCAGGAATGAACCGTTTGCTTTTATGTTGTTGTGTTTGAGCCAATCGTGATTTAAAATCAGCAAACAGTGTATCAATCATATCTTGCTTTGAACCAATGACCTCATTAAAATAGACCACATTCAATGGGGTTTCTAAACAAGGCTCTAAATCCAATGCGTATGAACTGATTGCTCCAATAGTCGTTGTCCCTGATTTTAAAATCGTTTCAAGTTCACTTTTAATGAGTGCTTTATTGGCTTTAGAAACCAACTCTTCACGTGATGCAATCACAGAGTGCAACCAATCCATAAAGTTTCCATATTTCAGTGTAGTTTTATTGGCACTGAACTCCAAGTGAATGTGTGTGTTGATTAACCCTGGCATTAAAACCGAGTTCTCTCCTAAATCCTTCACTTCAACATTGGGATAATCTTTTTGGATGGTTTGAATGTCATTGACATCAATAATCGTAGAGTCATAGACCACCGCACCATCTTGGATGATACAGTTGGTCTCATTAGACGTAATAAGCCAAGAGGCTTTTAGAATTTTCATTATTATGCTTGTTGTTGTTTCTTTTGCGCTTCTTGAATTGCTTTAACTTCATTTAAAATTTGTGTTAATGCAATCAATGCCATGTGGTAACCAAATGGTCCAAAACCAGAGATAACTCCAGTTGAGCTTCCTGCAGTGATTGATTTTTGTCTGAACTCTTCTCTTTTATAGATATTAGAGATGTGTACTTCTACTGTTGGTAAGTTCACAGCTGCTAAAGCATCTTTGATTGCAATTGAAGTGTGTGTGTATGCTGCTGGATTGATGATGATACCATCAACTTCACCTAAACACTCTTGAATTTTATCGACAATCTCACCCTCTAAATTAGATTGAAAAAACTCAAGCTCTACACCGTTTTGTGATGCACTTGCTTTCATTTGCTCATGAATTTGTTCTAATGACATAGGTCCATAAATATTTTGCTCTCTTACGCCTAACATGTTTAAGTTTGGACCTTGTATTACTGCAATTTTCATTATTATATTCCTTTTATAAATTTTAGGTATGATTATATTCAATATTTAGTAAAACTAAGGATAAACATGGGTAATTATATTTTAAAAGATGAAAATGCTGTTTATTACGAATGTGGTTATTCGTGCGATAATGTTACCTTTATCAATTTAGAAGGTGACCGATACTTTATAACAGATGCTCGATATACCATCGAAGCCAATGAAAATATTACCAATGCCGAAGTGATTGAGAGCAAAGATTTAATTAAATCTGCTCAAACTGTTCTTAAAAAAGCAAAGATTAAAAAGATTACTTTTGATGGAAATGATTTCAGCTTTGAGAGTTACTCAAAACTGGTCAATGGCTTAAACATCAAATTTGTTAATCAACCCAGTTTTTCTCATAAAAAACGTATCATAAAAACAAAAAAAGAGATTAAGTACTTAACCAAAGCTTCAAAGCTCGGACGTAAAGGTTTCAGTGCACTTGCAAAATATATTCGTAAAAATGGCTTTGACCAAGATGAGAGTTTCTTACACTTTAAAGCCATTGAAAAGATGACTCAAACAGGGCTTTTGGATGTGAGTTTTGACCCTATTGTTGCTATTAATGAAAACAGTGCCAAACCTCATGCCCTTCCAACAGACAAAAAACTCATTGTCAATGATTTATTGCTTGTGGATGCAGGCGTGAAATATAAACGATACTGTTCAGATAGAACCTGTACAGCACATGTGGATTTTGAGAAACTCAACTTTAAACGAGAGCAAAAGTTTAAAAACAAAAAACAACAAAAGATTTATGACATTGTTTTAAAAGCGCAACTCAATGCGATTAACAAAGCACGAAGTGGCATGAAAGCCAAAGAGATTGATGCACTTGCACGAAGTGTAATTGAAAAAGCGGGATACGCTAAACAGTTTGTACACTCAACAGGACATGGTGTGGGCTTAGATATTCATGAACACCCATATATCAACTCAAAATCAGATGTGATTATTGAAGATGGCATGGTCTTTACGATTGAACCAGGTATTTACTTACCTGAAGAGTTTGGAGTGCGAATTGAGGATACGGTGGTCATGAAAAATGGACGCGCAGTGATACTATAATCCCATTTTTATTAATGTTGATTAAATTAGTATAGTATTTTCAAGGGTAAATTTAAGAAAATTATGAAAAAAAATTTAAGCGATGATTTAACACTATTTCACACTTCAAACTTTCCCTATAAAGCGAAGTATGAATCAAATAAAAAATATCATGTTACCATTGGTATTGGGGGAAATGTAGGAAATGTCAAAAAAACGTTTGATAAACTTTTCTTATGTTTATTAAAAGACTCAAGATTTGATATTCTTATAACTTCTCCCCTACTTTTAAACCCTCCATTTGGTTTTTTAGAACAAAACTCTTTTTTAAATGGTATAATTGCGCTTAAAACTGACCTGGCACCAAATGCATTTTTAAACAGCATGCTTCGGTTAGAAAAACGATTAGGAAGAAAGCGATCCTTTCAAGATGCGCCTAGAACCTTGGATATAGATATTATATTTTTTGCAAATAAAAAAATTAACAGTGAAAAACTTATTATTCCTCACAAAGATTGGGCAAACAGAGAGTCGGTGATTATTCCTTTAAAAAGGATGTATAAATGAAAAAGAAAATTGTTGTTGGAATGAGTGGAGGAATTGACTCATCCGTTACAGCATATATGCTACAAAAAGAGGGTTATGAAGTAGAAGGTGTCTACATGAAACTTCATGACATCAGAGAAGGTTACCACGAACATAACATTGAAACGGGACAAAAAGTCGCTCGATTTTTAGGTATCAAATACCACGTTTTAGATGTTTCAGCTGAGTTTGAAAAAGAGGTGTATGACTACTTCGTTCAATCTTACTTAGATGGTATCACTCCCAACCCATGTGTTAAATGTAATCGTACGATTAAATTTGGAGCACTCTTTGAGTTTGCTAAAAGCATCAAAGCAGACTGCGTTGCTACAGGACACTATGCAAAAACCGATGGTAAATTCATCTATGAAGCCGAAGATAAAACCAAAGACCAAAGTTACTTCTTAGCACAAGTTAAAAAAGAGGTTCTTCCATATATCATGTTTCCTATGAGCAAATATAAAAAAGAGGACATCATTAAATTGGGTGCAAGTCTGGACGTCGTATATCAAGAGATTGCTCAGAAAAAAGAGTCTCAGGAGATCTGTTTTGTTGAAACGATTTACACCGATGTCATTAAAAAACATGCCAACATTGATAAACCAGGGATTGTTCTGAATGAAGAGGGAGAAGAAGTGGGTATTCACAAAGGATACATGCACTACACCATTGGAAAACGACGAGGCTTTACCGTGCATGGAGCACACGACCCACACTTTGTAAAAGCTCTCAATCCAAAAGACAATACCATTGTTGTTGGAACAAAAGAATCTTTACAAATCAATGAAGTACGCGTAAAAAACCTGAACATGTACATCAATGAAAAAAGCTTTGATTGTGGTGTAAAACTGCGATACAGAAGTGTCACCACACCATGTCACGTAGAGATTATCAATGATAATGAAGCCATCATTACCCTTGAAGAACCAGCATACGGAGTTGCCAGTGGTCAAGTAGCTGTTTTCTATGAAGCAGACAGAGTCTTAGGTTCGGGATGGATTACAACCACTAAGTAAAAAGCCAAATTTAAATACAAGCATCTTTTGGTTATAATCAAAAAAAATTTAGTCTATTAAAGGAAAATTAATGAGGGGATATAAACTTTTTAGTGGTTCAGCCAATCCTGAGTTTACATCAAAAGTGGGTGCCTATTTAAACACTACTGTAGGTGAAGCTGACTTAAAAAGATTTAGTGACGGTGAGATATCAGTACAAATTACAGAGAGTGTCCGAGGAAGAGATGTATTTATAGTACAACCTACTTGTGCACCTGCAAACGATAACTTGATGGAACTTTTAATCATGGTGGATGCACTTAAACGTTCAAGTGCAAGTTTCATTACGGCCGTTATTCCATACTTTGGTTATGCACGACAAGACAGAAAAGCCGCACCTCGTGTTCCAATCTCTGCAAAATTGGTTGCAGATATGTTAGAGACTGCTGGGGTAAACCGAGTCATCACCATTGATTTACACGCAGCACAAATCCAAGGATTTTTTAATATTCCTGTAGATAACTTGTTTGGTTCAATTTTGTTTGTAAACTACATCAAATCTAAAAACTTAGCGAACCCAATTATCGCAAGTCCAGATATTGGAGGGGTTGCACGAGCACGAAGCTATGCAGAAAAACTGGATTTAGACTTAGTCATCGTTGATAAAAAACGAGAAAAGGCCAACGTTTCTGAAGTGATGAACATCATTGGTGATGTTAAAGGTAAAGACGTTATCTTAGTTGACGATATGGTTGATACTGCAGGTACGTTAGTAAAAGCGGCTGAAGTTTTAAAGAAAAAAGGGGCAACTTCTGTAATGGCATGTTGTACTCACGGTGTTCTAAGTGGACCAGCATATGAACGACTTGATAATGGAAGCGCTTTAGATGAATTAGTGGTTTCTGATACCATTCCATTAAAACGAGAACATGAAAAAATTACGGTATTAACTGCTTCAAAAATGATTGGAGAAGCCGTAAGAAGAATTTACAACAACGAATCGGTGAACGAAATTTTTAACTTCTAATACCCACCTTCCTTTGTATAAAAATAGGGTTTTCCTATTTTTATACATAACTTTTCTGTAATAATTAATTCTCAATTCTAATCTTTTATGCTATGATATTGTTTATAATATGCTATTGCATTTATAAAGGATATAGCCATGAAAAAGATTATTTTAGCCTTATGTATGCTTGGCAGCTTTGTATGGGCTCAAAACAATTATAAATACGAAATCACTCCAATGATTGCTGGAACTTATACTGAAGGCAACATGGATTTAGAAAGAAACTACGCCAATGCTGGCTTGAGTCTGGGATTTAACTTGGATGATTCCATGTTTGACCAAATTGAATTGGGCTTTTTAACCTCTATGGGTAAAGTGGATTATAAAAATTCAAATGAAGATACACAAATCAGTCGTATTTTTACCAATGTCATCAAAGAGTATTCACTCAATAAAAACAATGCCTTATATGCACTTGCAGGGGCAGGAGTAGAAGTCTATTCTAATGAAGCTTTTAACAATGAAACAGGCCTTTTTGTGAATTATGGGGTGGGCTACAAATATATTTTTGACAACGCAATGGCGCTTAAAATGGATTTACGACACCTTATTGAAGATGATCATGGAGATAACAACTTAATCTATACTGTTGGTCTTGCTATTCCTTTTGGTGAAAAATCAAGCACAATGCCAGTAACAAAAAAAGAGGTTCAACAACCTCTAAGTCAACCTGTTGCCAACGATGGAGATAATGACTTTGATGGTGTGGCCAACAGCATTGATGAGTGTCCTAAAACAGAAAAAAATACTATTGTAGACACTAATGGATGTGCGATTACAGTTAATTTGCGTATATTATTTGATGTGGATAAAGCCATCATTAAACCAACTTATGACAACAAACTAGAAGGTTTTGCAAAAGTACTGAGTGATTATCCAAGTGTCAAAACCACTTTGCATGCTCATACAGACAGCACTGCCAGTGAGGCGTACAACATGGATCTCTCTATTCGAAGAGCCAATGCCGTTAAAAAAGCATTAACCAATCTTGGAATTGATGCTCAACGTATTAAAACCATTGGGTATGGGGAGACAAAACCTGTAGCCACCAATGAAACTGCGCAAGGACGAGCACAAAACCGACGTGTAGAAGCGACGGTAAACCAATAACTAACTTGCAAGCTTCCCGCTTGCAAGCTTTTCCCTCTTTTTTAAAACTTTAACGTAACACTTACGAAAATTTAGATATAATCGCGAAAACTATAATATACAGGATATAATCGTTGCAAAAAAATATCAGAAACTTTAGTATTATTGCACACATTGACCATGGAAAATCAACACTGGCAGACAGAATTATTCAAGAGTGTGGTGCCGTAGCAGACAGAGAACTCACATCACAAATGATGGATACCATGGACATTGAACAAGAGCGTGGTATTACAATTAAAGCACAAAGCGTACGGTTAAACTATGTCAAAGATGGCGAGACCTATGTTCTTAATCTCATTGACACTCCAGGGCACGTTGACTTCTCATATGAAGTGAGCCGTTCTTTAGCCTCTTCTGAAGGTGCATTATTGATTGTGGACTCAACTCAAGGAGTTGAAGCACAAACCATTGCAAATGTATATATTGCTTTAGACAATGAGTTGGAGTTGTTACCTGTTGTAAATAAAATCGACCTACCAAGTGCAGACCCTATGAGAGTACTTGAAGAGACCGAAGAGGCCATTGGGCTAGACTGTACAGAACATAACCTTGTTTCAGCAAAAACTGGACTTGGGGTTAAAGAGCTTATTGATTCGATTGTTGAACGAATTCCTGCACCCAATGGGGATGAAAATGCACCGACAAAAGCTTTAATTTATGACTCTTGGTTCGATAACTACTTAGGAGCATTGGCATTGGTGCGTGTGTATGAAGGGAGCATCAAAAAAGGCCAAATGCTCAAAATGATGAACACCAAAGTGCAACACCCAGTACTGAACTTAATGTACCCTCACCCAATCAAACGAGAGAATACGCAAGAGATTAAAACGGGTGAAATTGGTATTGTTGTGCTTGGACTTAAAACGCTTGATGGGATTGCCGTGGGTGATACCATGACCGATGCTAAAAATCCAACGCAAGAGCCTATTGATGGTTTTGAACCTGCAAAACCGTTTGTATTTGCAGGAATTTATCCCATTGAAACCGATAAATTCGAAGATTTACGAGAAGCGTTAACCAAACTGCAACTCAATGACTCCTCTATCTCTTTTGAACCAGAGAGTTCAGCTGCACTTGGAAGTGGCTTTAGAACGGGATTTTTGGGGATGCTTCATATGGAAGTGATTAAAGAGAGATTGGAACGAGAGTTTGACTTAGACCTCATTGCAACTGCACCAACGGTTGTGTATGAAGTTGAAAAAACAGATGGAGAGAGAGTTGTCATTCAAAACCCATCTGAACTGCCTGAGCCAAACTACATTGAAGCCATTTATGAGCCGTATGTAAAAGCCACCATTTTAGTTCCTGAAGAATTTTTAGGAAATGTCATCAAGCTTTTAAATGACAAACGTGGTATTCAAATCAAGATGGACTATGTAGGGAAAAGAGTACTTTTAGAGTATGACCTTCCGATGAATGAAATCGTAATGGATTTTTATGATAAACTCAAATCAACGACAAAAGGGTATGCGTCGTTTGATTATGAGCCAATTGCATTTAGACCAGGAAACCTTAAAAAACTCGATATCAGAGTTGCAGGAGAAGTGGTGGATGCCTTATCCATCATTGTACCTGAAGATAAAGCTGTTTACAGAGGTCGAGAATTCATTAAAGCGCTTAAAGAACTGATACCTCGACAACTCTTTGAAGTAGCCATTCAAGCAAGTATTGGGAACACCATTATTGCAAGAGAAACTGTAAAATCTATGGGAAAAAACGTTACGGCTAAATGTTATGGTGGGGATATCACCAGAAAAAGAAAACTGCTTGAGAAACAAAAAGCGGGTAAAAAGAGAATGAAGGCAATTGGAAAGGTGAATGTTCCGCAAGAGGCATTCATGGCAGTTCTTAAAATCTAACTTTTAATATATCTTATGCGTTGAAGTAGGAAGTTTAGAACAGTCATTTAACTGTGTAAACTCCTGCTTCAAAATTCCTATTCCGCCTTGAATCTACATCAAATTTCAGCTTTTAATTGCTTTAAAATTCTATTGGTATTTCTATTGCTCCAATAAATCGTCATTAAAAATAAAATTATACAGATTACAAAAAAGAGAGTTGTCAATGCACTCCATTGATTATTTGTTTTTTGAGCTTGTGATAACTTTGCAGTGTTCTTTGCTTTTACTTTTTTTAAAAAACCTTCTAACGGTGCAATACCCTCCTTTACAATGGTGTGTCCAGGTCCTGCATCAAGTACAACTTGATACTCTTCTTTGGGTATGATTATGGTCAGTTCACTCTCTAAAGGAAGCCTTTTTTGGTATAAAACTTCTCCCGTAACCAATGATTCAAGTCGTATCAGTGCTCCAGCAGCTTTTTCACCGGTACTGAACTCTGCCATTACAGTGATGGTATTGTCTTCATTATCAAAGATATTCATCAATAACGAGTGTGCATACAGTGATGAATGCATGACCCAAACCCAAAGTAAAACAACTATTATTTTCATCTCAATTCCTTTTTAAAAATTATAAACTATAATGAACGCCAGTGTTAAAACCACACTTGGAATAAACGCTCTTAAAAGTGCTTCATATTTACTTGACGCCAATGCAATCCAAAATCCAACCAATGCCCACAGTGTTCCATTAAGGATAATACTCATCAAAGTCATATCCTCTTTTTTCACCGAAATAATCGTAATAAGCAGTGCCATCATTAAAATCGTTATAATTAAGCCACCCAAAGTGGCACACACTGTTCGAAACAAACCTATTTTTTTTCCACTTTTTTCTGGGATTTTAAGTTCTCTTATAAATTTTTTCATTGCAAAGCCTTGTTTATCCAAAAATCACTCATCTTTTTTCTCTCTAAAGGCAGTTTTTTAGCAATAACCATCAAAATCAAACCAAACACTATTAAAGCTACATCCATTGCTAATACAGTATAAACTTCTTCTTTAAAAAGTCTTATGGGGTCAAATTCACTCTTTATAAAATGAATCACCGAGCTGCCTATAAATAAAATACCCCCTAAATATAAGAACTCTTTTGCGGCTTGATATGAATTTATTCTATAAAATGACCACGTTAAGGTTCCTACCCACAACACTGAAAACATCCCTTTTTGATACAAAGATTTATCGTGTAAGTCCATAGGCAATGCCCATTGTAAAAAAAACAACAACCCTGTTGCAGGCAAAACACCCACCATTACAGCCAATGACAATTTTCCAAGACTTTGATACACAGGGATAGAAGATGGAAACTTTTTAGCCTTTTTGTCCAAATACAATAAGTTTCCAAACCCAATTGCTAAAGTGGTTAAGAGCATCAAAATCACCACTATACTTCGTGTGATATCATCCACATTAAACAGTAAATGAATATAATTAATAACGTCATAAAATATAACACCCCAGCTTCTATCAAAAACATTTGTTTGTTTGATGACATGCCCATCTACGCCACTTAAAGTGATATTGGGTTGATTTGAGATTCCATTAAAAAAAGGGAAATAAGGGTGATAGCCTTCAAATTTAACAACCGCAGAGGCATCGTTCCAATTGCTCAGTTTTATTCGATAAAAATCCAAATCAGATTCTAGTTGATGTGCTTTTTTTAATAATTGATTAATAGAGAGCATGGGAGTATTACGATTTAGTTTTTCCACTCTTTCATCTTGTGGATGCAATACAGGAAATATAAATTTTCCTACTTGATGTGTCTCACCTTTTGTCGCTATGCTGGTCATTAAAGGAGCTGTTTTTTTACCCAAATTCATAAAAACGGCACTGATTGTAATAATAAAAAAAGGTGTCATGGTCCAAATAAGAATTTTTCTGTGCCATTTGGAAAAAAATCCTGCAGATGTTTTCACTCTGTTTTTATATTGTAATTGTAAAATTTGATACAAACCACCCACAATTAAAATAATACCTGCAGCAGCTGTAAAACCAAATACATACCAACCAAACTCTCCAAAAACTCTTCCATAATGCATATAATTTAAAAATTGGGCAAGTTTGAAATTACTTTTTTCATAAGGAATCTCTTCATATGTTACAGGATTAAAAATTTTGGCTTGCACAAACTTTGTTGAGACTTTTACTGTTGGATCTTTCATGTATCCGGGCAACGAAATCGTAATTGGATTTATTTTGGGATACTCTTTATCGTTTAAAATAGGGGTGATGATTTTGTCATAATCAATGTCGTAATTATCTACAATTTTAATATGTCTTGTGGGATTTTCCCAGTTTTGTATGTAGGGCAATAAAATAGCAAAAACTCCAAAAAAAAGCGCCACATACATAAGAAAAGAGAAACTTATCCCCAATGTAACGTGTATTCTTTGAAGTCGATGATTAAAAACTCTTTTTTTTTCTTGTTGTGTTAATTCATGTATCATGATTACATTTTATCCTTAATAGAGCATGTCCAATGGGTGTGGAACATGCTCTTGTAATTGCTTTGTTTAAAATTTATAATTTAATGTCAATGCATAATTGCGTTCATCACCATACCCACCTTGTCCAGGATAGTATCGGTACTCTTCATCAAACATATTATTAATATTTAAAAGAAGATTTAAGTTATTGTAAATTTCATATTTCAACATGGCATCCACAACCGTATAGGCTTTTTGTTTAATATTTTTATTCAGACCATAACGTGTATATGCTGTATTCAATTCACTTTGCCAGTTTAAACCAGCTCCAATTGTTAATTTATTGTACTGATAACTTGTAAATAGTTTTAAAGTATGTTTTGGTATCTCACCGGGAGATAAACGCTCTTTATTTTCATCTTTTGCATCCGTATAGGTATATCCACCTGAAATATTCCAATCAGGTAAGAGTTCCCCACTTATGGTCACATCCCAACCTTTTATTTCTGCACCATCGATACTTTTATACGCTTGATTCCCTTCAGGTGTTAAACGAGTACCATCGGATATGGCTTTATTATCTTGTTTAGTAATAAAGTAAGAGAGACTTGTATTTAAAAGACCATCATAAAACTCTGATTTCAAACCAAATTCCACAGTATTTCCCTCTTCTGGGTCAAGATAGTCTCCATGCACATTTTGTTGTGAGTTTGGATTAAAAATTGAGGTATAACTTGTATAAGCAGAAATATTTTTATTGATGTCATACACCAATCCAATATACGGTGTAATTTCACTGTGATATTTTTGTGTTTGCTCAGATGGTTCATCTTTATCATTGACTCTCTCCCAATTACTGACTCTGCTTCCCACAATCAGTTTTAATGGATCCATTATTTGTAAATTTAAAGCAACAAAAGCCCCTATTTGCTTCTCATCTACTTTGCTTCGCCCATTTTCAACAATATCAGGATAAGGAATATCGCCATCATAATTTTTATATGGTGCAGTGATCAAAGAGGGACTCACTCTGTAAGAAGGATCATCTGATTTTATTTGATACCCATTGGCTCCAAATGAAAGTTGATGTTCTTGTCCAAAGGCTTTAAACTTGCCTTGTGCATACATATCTAATGCATGAACTTCAGGTGTATTTTTAGCTTTCATTGCCATACCTTCAATATTACCCGTATCTGTATTTAATATCGTTCGAGAAAGCCCCACTAAGCGATCAACTTTTGATTTAGTATAAGAATAATTTGTGATCACTTTCCAATCATTATTAAAATAGTGTTCCAATCCTAAAAGTATGCTTGTCTTTTCAGCATCACTGTATGTCCAATCTGCTGCAGGATTTTTTTCTCTTCCAAACATTGATTGTTCATTTCCATTCTTATCGATTGAAGTGACATGATGAACTGCAACATTGTCCGCTTCAACTTTCTGATAAGAAAAAGCCGTTGTAAAGAGGGTATTATCTGATAAATTAAAATCTAAAGCACCATAAAATAAGCTACTGTCTTGGTGATATCTGTCTTGTTGATTGTCTCCTTCAGAGTATGAAGCAACCAAGCGACCAGTAATGCTTTTACTTTGATTTAGACTGCCGGAAACATCGATTTGGCCTTTGTAGTTATCCCAACTTCCATATGAAGCTTTTGCATTGCCCTGAAACTCTTGAGTAGGCCTTTTTCTTACATAATTAATACTTGCACTTGGATTACCACTTCCATTGGTCAAACCCGTTGACCCTCGTGTTACTTCTATTCGTTCATACATAGCTGAACTCTCTAGTCCCATTGAAGATTGTGTTCCAAAAGATGAAACAGAGACTGGCACACCGTCTCTTAAAACATTGGTTACCTCCATACCTCTGGCAAAATAGGTTGTATGTCCTGCTGATTTTTGACCTAATTGTCTCAATGAAATACCTGGCGTTTGATTTAAAACATCATTGATATCCTCTAAGTTTTGGTCTTCTATTTGTTGACTTGTAATCACGGAAATTGACTGTGGCGTATCTTTTAAACTCAAATTCATTTTTGTTGCACTGGATAAGTTTTTTATCGTATACGAGTTTTGTTGATCTTTATTTGCAATCACTTCAACACTGCCTAAATCACTCTCATTGTTACTGCTTTGTTGTTTTTCTCTGATTACAATGGTATTATTTTGAATGATTGCTTCAAGTCCAGTATTCTTAAAAACCAATTTTAAAGCCTGTTCTAAAGACTCAATGTTCTCTATCTTATTTGCACTTTTACCTTTGAGGATATTTTTATCCACAATATAAGGTATCTTTGCTGTTTTTGATATTGTTTCAATTGCTTCACTTAAATTTGAAGTCTCTATACTAAAGGTATCCTTTGCATATAGACTGCTTACTAATAATAAAGCGACACTGGGTGCTATTAATGATTTTTTTAATAGACTCATCTACTCTCCTTTTATATATCGAATATAAAATAGGTTTTTTAAAACCCATTTATTGATTTTGAGAATTATTCTCTATATAAGAAGACGTTCAAGCTAAAATTTCTTGACACAATATTTGTAAATTTTTTATTTTTTACGTATAACAGTGTTTTATTACCCTTGTCCATACAAATTATTGACGATGCGTAATAATGATTTTATTCTCTTTTTTTTGCACATTTATGGGATGAATTAAAGGTAAAACCATCAAAAAATCATCAAAATGATTGACATTAAAATTACCACTTACGGGAAGTTGTGCTATTGTTTTATTTTCAATGGAAAACTCTACATCAAGATATTTTGAAAACTCTTTTAAAATATGTTCTATGCTTTCTTGATAAAATGCAAACTTGCCCTCACTCCAAAGCGCCATATCATCACTATTGGTTTTACTTAAAGATATGATATTATTAGATTTATCTAAAATCAGACTTTCACCTTTGTTCACCAATGCCAATAATCTATCATTTTCTTTGGGCAATGAGACTTTAACAACCCCTTCTTTAACATTAACTTGTGTTTGTTGTTGATGATTCACAACTTCAAATTTGGTACCCAATACAGTGATATGGACTCTGTTGGTTGCAATTGTAAATGGTCTTTTTTTATTTGAAAAAACATCAAACACGGCTTTCCCATTTGATAACTTAATCTTTCTGCTTGTAGCATAGTATTGAACATCCATGTGCGTATTCACATCGAGTGTCACTTTTGAATAATCTGGTAATTGAATATCTTTTAGGATTTTGTTTGATGCTAAATATTGATTTGAAAAAAGAACTCTTTGTGCAAAAAAACTGATGTATATAACAAACAAAACTGATGCAGCAACCAGTAATGGTGCACAGGATTTAAGAAAAAGTTTTTTTCTGCGTTTTGTTTGATTGATTTTTT
Organism: Candidatus Marinarcus aquaticus; assembly: GCF_004116335.1. Lineage (NCBI taxonomy): Bacteria > Pseudomonadati > Campylobacterota > Epsilonproteobacteria > Campylobacterales > Arcobacteraceae > Candidatus Marinarcus > Candidatus Marinarcus aquaticus. The sequence goes on along the minus strand of NZ_PDKN01000001.1, from coordinate 34,153 downwards.
CTCTATTTTCTTTAACCTCTGATTTAAGCTCTTGCAAGAATTCTTCAGGCAATTCATCTATTTCAGCAAGCAATGTTTTTTGTTCATTAAACATCCGCAAATGTTTTGGATTTTCATGAATCCATGATAAAAAAAGAGGATCATGTTCTAAACATTTTCCTTCACATTCGAGTCTGATCCACTTGTTTACTTCTGTTTGTATCTTTTCTTCTATAACCATTAAGAATCATCCTCTTCTTTTAATCGTTTTTTTAACTCGATACTTGCTCGTGAGATATGTTTATCAACCGCATGCGAGGATATTCCCATAATATCAGCAATTTCTTGTCTTGTATACCCCTCTAACACATGCAGTACAAAGGCTTCTTTTCTCATGGCAGGCAATTTTTTTAACTCTTTCATTAATATTGTCATTCTGTTATGCTCTATGGTTATCTCTTCAGGTTGTAAACATTGAAAAGCCATCCGATTCTCTTCATATGGAATTTCTCGTTTTTTACTCTTTTTTCTGACCTCATCTATGATGATATTTTTGGCAATTTTATATAAAAAAGCTCTTTTGTTTTCTATTGTTTTTTTCTCTTCTAAAGAGATTATTCTGGTGTAGGTATCATGAAGTATATCTTCAGCTATGTCAGGATTTCTGGTTTTCTTTTTAATAAAATATAATAATTCATCATAGAATTCTATCATTTTCACAAAATCTTTTATTTTAGTATTAATAATCGTTATCATAAATAATTATCAATTAAAGTATACTTAAGTTCTTGATGATGCATAAGAATTTTTGTGTATAATCAGTCTATATTTTGAAGAAAAAGAGAAGCATTGTTCACTTCTCTTTTTAACATTAAATAGTTATGTAGCTCATTAAATTGAATATAAATAACCCATTTGTTCTTTTTAAATTTATATTATTTAATCTCAAATGATATGGTTGCAGCATCTTCTATAGATTCGCAATCTTTATTACCACTGTTTTGTTTATAATAAGTTTTAAGATACCAAAGTCCACTTTTTAAAGCTTTAAAAGTAACCTCACCTTTTAAATTTGTTTTTCCATAAAAAGCCATACTCATATCATTTTTAGAGTATGCTTCTAAATTTCCATATACTTCTTGTATTTTTAAAGGTTTCCCATCTTTTGTTACTTTAAACTTTATTGGCATTCCTTCTTTAAATTGTGAGACTTTTTCCAAAGGAGTAAATTCAACTCCTTTCCCCAAAGGTTTTGTAATGAACTCACTGTCTGCATTTCCTACATTTAAAATCGATTTCGCTGACATTGAATAAACAGCACAATGGTTGACTTCTTTTTTAATATCTTTTCTTGTTTTATTCATGTGCCACTTTTTATCTGCTGTTTCAGTCCAAGGTGTTGGTACATATGTCGCTTGTAGAATATATGTACCCTCTTTTAATCTCTCTGTTCCCTCATAATTGTAAAATTTTCCTTTTTGAGAGAGTGTTATGTTTGTATTTTCACCAATAACTTTTACAGGTTCAAAAAGGACTCTTCTTTCTTCCTTTATCTCTTCAGGTTTTGGGAAATCATGTCCGTATATCATCGTTGCTTTGATGATATCGTCATTTGTTCCTGTAACCCACAACCCGTGAGAAAATGCTGATGTTGCTACAAAGAGCGACATGATGTATATTGAAATTTTTTTCATTTTATTCCTTTTAAAATTTATAATTCATGCTTAATGCAAAACTTCTTGGCGAACCAGGTGTTAACCATGAACGGTCATAACTGCTTGCGATATACTCTTCATCAAAAATATTATTAATATTTAATTTAACTTTTAAATTTTTACTTGCTTGCCAATACGAAGTTAATCCCACCGTAATATAATCGGGTAAAGTAAAACTGTTGATATAATTCCCTTCTCTTTTCCCAACATAAACAATATTACTTCCAATGCCATAAGAAGAGCTATTGGATATGTTTTCTTCCCACATAAGAAGAAGTGCTCCACTGTGCTTAGGAACATTTGACAACTGTTTATCTTCCAAATTAACAACGGCACCACTCCACCAATCAACGGCACCGCCTGCATCTTTAGTCACTTTTGCATCTGTATAGGTATAGTTCGCATTGATTTTTACGTTTGAAGTAATTTGTCCTCCAATATCAAATTCTATACCTTGACTTCTTACTTCACCTGCGGCAATAGAGTACACACCATTGGGATCAGAGCCTGTTAAAACATTCTCTTTGTCAATTCTATATAAAGCGAGACTTGCACCTATGTCTTTATCATCTGATTCAAACTTTAAACCAGTCTCTAAAGAGATTCCTTCTTCTGCTTCAAATGTGTTTCCATTCACATCTACTCCCGAGTTTGGTCTGAAAGATTTTCCAGAAGTGGCATACCAAGACCAATTGGAGTTAATCATGTAAGTTAATCCTATTCTAGGAGATAAAGCATAATCATTTTGAGAAGAAGAAGTGTCATTTTTATAGTTCTTTAAATGAGTATCAATTTCATCATATCTCAAACCAACCAATAACCTCCAAGAGTCCGAGAAAGCCACTTCATCTTGTGCAAAAAATGCTGCTCCTTTTTGCACTTGATTTTCATCTTTGCTTAAGCTTCCTTTCCCTGTTGCTAACGTAGTGTATGTTGGATTACTTCGTATATTATCCATTCTTAAAGAGTTATTAAGGGTATACAATAAAGAATCCTGCTCATAACGATAAGACTCCACACCAAATAAAAGAGTATTTTGAACCCCACCTATGGTTGAAACATTTTTGATATCTGCTTGAAAAGCAATATCTTTAGACTCATAGTCTCTGTATCGAGAACGAAGCATCACACTGTCACTTGTAACATTTACAAAAGGTTTTACCTCCGTACCTGTTCCTTTAAAATCTCCTGTTTTATAAGCCAAACCAACTTTTGCACTCCAATTGTCTGAAAACTGATGCTCTAACTTCAACTGATGCGTATAGTTTTCAAGTATCATCTTTTCATCTGTTGGATTTCCAAAAAATGTTTTATGATCAACACCATCAAGATCGCCATCAAAAGCAACTATCCCTCTATCAAAAGGAGCTTCTTGTCGGATATACTCACCCATATATGATAAATAGGTAGTATCATTGAATTCCCAAAGAAATGAAGGTGCTACGACATATCTTTCACTTTCAATATAATCACGGAAACTTTTTTTCTTTTCTGCAGCAACATTCAATCTGTAAGCAAAAGATTCACTTAATGGTCCCGTTATATCTGCTGATACTCTATAGAAATCATCACTTCCAACCATTGTTGTAATTGAATTTTCATTACTGAATTTTGGTTGTTTTGTAACAATATTTATTGTTCCACCAGGTTCAGTATTTCCATAAAGAGAACCCGATGGTCCCTTTAAAACTTCTATTGTTTCAATATTCGCTGCATCACGAGGAGCATTAAATCCTCTGTTATCAGCAAACCCATTTTTAAGTAGACTTATTCCTGTGTTTTCATGTCCTGAAAACCCTCTGATAGAAAAATTGTCCCAGACTCCTCCAAAATTGTTTTGTCGTGATATTCCACTGGCATAATCTAAAGTCTCATTAAGGCTGACCAGATTGAAGTCATCTAACACTTCTCCTGTAACAATTTGAACCGATTGTGGTGTTTCTAAAAGAGGCGTACCTGTACGAGTCGCCGAAGAAGCTTCTGTTTTATAATAAGATTGTTCATTGCCATCAGAACCACTTACAATGGTTACGTCAGATAAAGAAACGGTATCATTAGTTTTTATCTCTGCTGAATACATTATATTGGGAAAGAATATAAACGATGCAGCTACAATAGAAAAAACTTTTTTCTGCATATATTTTCCTTATATTTATCTATTGCAACTTAGTTGCAAAGACACAATATTAGCAAAAACAGCTTAATGGGTACTTAATTTTGATAATAATTATTACTACAATATTAAGTTGTTTTGAAGAGGTAGATTTTCTACAAAAGAAGAGAGATTCTTCTTTTGTAGAAATTATTTGATGTCATTTTTACCAATAAACTCTTTGGCATTGGCATTATCAAGAACAGTTTTTGCAATCACATTCGCTCTTTCAGCGACATCATTCGTCTGATTTGCAATGGCTGCATTCTCTTGGGTTTGCTTATCCAAACTGTTCACCGCATCATTGATTTGCTCAATCCCTTGAAGTTGCTCTTTAGAAGCCATCTCAATATCTGAAATCAAATCAATTGTTTGTGTAATGTTTTGATTAAGTGTTGTGTACCCCTCAATCATTTTTGAAGCTATCTCTTTACCACTAGTGGCTTTGAGTGTCGCATTTTCTACAATCTCTTTAATCTCTTTGGCGGCTTCTGCTGAACGTGCGGCGAGGTTTCGTACCTCTTGTGCCACCACTGCAAAGCCCTTCCCTGCTTCTCCTGCAGTGGCTGCTTCCACTGCAGCATTGAGGGAGAGAATATTGGTTTGGAATGCAATTTGGTCAATGACTGAAATCGCTTCGTTGATCAACGTCACTTGCTCATTGATGTCATCCATAGAGACCGTTGTTTCATTGGCCAATTTCTCACCATCATTAGCTGAAGTCAATACGTTTTGAGACAACGTAGCCATTTTTGTAACATTTTGTGAGTTTTGTCTGATATTGCCTGTGATTTGCTCTAAAGCGGCTGAAGTCTCTTCTAAGTTAGCTGCCGCATCATTGGTGGAATCATTGAGTTGACTCATGTTATCCAATAACTGTGTTGAACTTTTTCCCAGTTGAATCCCCATGGATTTATTTTCAACCAACATCTCATTGATGATTTCAGCTAAATCATTGAGTCCTTGAGCGACTAACCCTTTATCATTTTTCACACGTTGTGTAAAATCAAGGGCTTTAAACTTAAGTAACAGCGCTTTGAGTTGATTCACATCACTGCACACGTTGTGTGAGGTTACGTCCAACATCTCATTGAGTTGGTTTTTGAGTTGTTCTAAACTTTTGTTATGCGTTGTAGAGTTCACTCTTTGAGTAAAATCCCCCTCTTTGATTTTAGAGACCACTGTTGTCACTTCCTCAATCAATGCTCTGTCTTGAGACAGAAGCAATTGTGTTTGTTCAATGTTGTGGTTGATCACCGTTGACATTTGTGCAAACTCATCTTCTCCATTTATTTCTAACGCAGAGACATTTGAACTCTCTTGGTTTAAAAATGCAAAAAATTGAGATAAACCATCATTGAGTTTTTTCAATGGTGTCTCAACAATTTTTGATGAAAGTATCACTAAAAGCAGTGTAATAACAATGAGTGTAACAATAAAGGCAATGGCAATAACCATTGTCGCCTCTTTACTAAAAGAGTAGACATCTTCAGCCCCATCGGTTACAACTAAAATCGCATTAAACCCTTTTAAATGTTTAACATACGCCAGTTTAGGTTCTCCTTTAAAATTGTATTCCATAAATCGATCTTCACCTGAAATCATCTCTTTAAAAGTAAATCGACCTTGGTCATCTTTTGTTTCTAAGACATTTTGACCTTCAAGGCTTGGATGAATAAGCAGTGTCCCTTTATTATCCATCATAAAAGCATAACCCTGTTCATTAATTTTAATTTTCTTAATATCCTCTTTCAATGATTCTAAAACAGACGTAAAATCATACCCAATAAACATAATACCAATCACTTCACCTTTTTCAATAATCGGTTCATAGACCACATAATAATCTTTTCCAAAAAGTTTCACTTTTCCATAGAAAGTCTCTTTATTTAAAATGGGTTTGAGTGCCGGAGATTTATTTCCCAACATGGTTCCAAAAGCACGTGTACCATCATCTTTTTCTAAAGTTGTTGAGACACGAACAAAATCATCCCCCATTCGCGCAAAGACTGTGGCAATAACCCCTGTACGTTTTGTAAAACTTTCTAAAGGAAGAAAGTTATTATTTAAAAGCACGTCTCCATTAAAAAAAGCGGGGGCATCTATGCTCCCTACTTTTTGAATCTCTTCGGGGAAAATCTCATACTCATACGGCAAATAACTCTTAAAAACACGCATAAAGTCATTCATGACATTGTGTAAATTGCTGTCTAAACTTTTAAAAGCAATAGAGATATGATCTGCACTGGCCTGAAACCCTTTTTTTGATTCTTGTACTGAACGATTTGAAATAATATTTGATAAGACAATCGTTACAATTAAAAACAAAATAATTAACGTTGATAAAATGTATGCTAAAAATTTCGATTTTAATGATTTAAAAGAAAGCATCGTTAACTCCTGTATAATTTCTGAAGAATTATATCAAAGTTTTCGTTATTTTATTGGTAAAATTATATTTACTTTTAATTTTTTCCCGATTTTATCGAAGATAAAAAATGATTATATATGTATAAGTTATGTAATAAAAATTATTTTTTACAAAAAAGTAATTTTATAAATTATGTTATAATACTTTTATGAGATGTATCAGCTGCCAAACTTTCTCTTTTAACATCATTTGTAAAAGCTGTCAAAAAAGGCTTTTTACGCCCAACTTGTACAAAAAAGAGTTGGCTAAAAACTTTTTTGTTTACTCCTTTTATAATTATGAAGAGATAGAGGAACTTATACAGAGCAAATACTACTTTCATGGTGATCGGGTTTATAACATATTGGCTCAACTCTCATTTAAAAAGTTTGCTCAAACATTTACTTACGACAAAACCATTCACGCCATTCCTATAGATGATCATACACTGCATGACTTTTCTCAAACGGCACTTTTAACAAAATATCTAAAATCTGAATTCATCAAACCCAAATACAATCAACTCAAAGCGACCAATCAGGTTAAATATGCAGGAAAAGATTTAAAATACAGAGAAGAAAATCCAAGAAAATTTGTCTATAAAGGTTTACCTTACCAAGAGGTTATTTTAGTGGATGATTTAATCACCACAGGCACCACACTTTTAGAAGCACGGAAAACCTTACTTAAACACAAAGTTACTCCCCTGTTTGCTTTAACCTTATCAACATTTATACAATAATTACCTTCAATAAGATATAATCACAGCAGATAAACGTAGGACGATGTATGATTGGAATTATTGACTATAACATGGGAAACTTAGCCAGTGTGTATAACGCCTGTCATCTTTTAGATGCCAAAGCGCACATTGTACGAGATCCCAATGAATTAAAAAACTATAACCGAATTATTTTACCAGGAGTAGGTGCATTTGGTGATGCGATGGAGCACTTAAAAAGTACAGGTATGCAAGAAGCCGTCATGCAGTTTGCACAAACAGGAAAACCCATGCTTGGTATTTGTTTGGGCATGCAACTGCTGTTTGACGCTTCACAAGAGTTTGGTCTGAATAAAGGTTTGGGTCTCATTGAAGGACAAATTGTGCTGTTTGATAAATCACAAATGCACGAAGATTCGAAAATTCCTCACATGGGATGGAACACCATCCAAAACAGAAACAGCATGCTGTTTCATGGATTAGAGAATCCATACCTTTACTTTGTACACTCATATCATGTAGACACTCCCGATGAAAATGTCATTGGCTACACTGAATATGGGTATAAATTTGCAAGTGCCGTGAATAAAGATAATATTTACGGTATTCAACCCCACCCTGAGAAATCACATGATAATGGATTAAGGATTTTAAAGAACTTTATGTCCATTAAATAACAGGAGGACATCATGAAAACGATTGCAATCAGTGGCGCTTCAGGATTTGTAGGAACTCATATTAAAGAGTATTTTACCCCTTTAGGGTACGAAGTGGTGGGTATTTCACGAAGTGATTTATCCAACGAACAACAATTGCAAGAGAAAATTGCCAAAAGCGATGTAGTGATAAATCTTGCAGGTGCGAATATCATTCATCGATGGAGTGACTCCTACAAAGAGTTGCTTTATCACAGTCGAATTGATACCACACAAAAAATTGTGGATGCGATTAAAAAGGTAGAGAATAAACCCGCTGTGTTGATTTCAACATCGGCTGTGGGTATTTACTCGAATGAACAAGTCAATTCAGAAGAGGATTTTAAATACGGTGACAACTTCTTAACCAATGTATGTAAACAGTGGGAAGAAGAAGCTTTTAAAGCCAAAGAGGATACAAGAGTATGTATCTTCAGATTTGGCATTGTATTAGGAAAAGATGGCGGCGCACTTCAAACCATGTTACCGCCATTTAAATTTGGTGTGGGTGGTACTATTGGGGATGGAAGTCAATACTTCTCATTTATTCATATAGAGGATTTACTTCGAGCCTATGAGTTCATCATCACACATGCACAACATAATGGGATTTTTAACTTAGGTGCGCCAGAACCAACAACCAACAAAGGTTTGACCAAAGCCTTAGGCAAAACGTTGCATCGACCAACACTCTTTCCTGTACCGCAGTTTGCACTGCAACTGATTTATGGAGAGGGTGCAAGTGTATTAACCGATGGACAAAGCATGGTTCCAAAACATCTGTTAGATTGTGGATTTGAGTTTAAATATCACAACATAGAACAAACCATAGAAAATTTATTAGGAGAGTAGGAAAACAATGGATATTTTACCGGCGATTGATTTAAAAGATGGACAAGCCGTTCGATTAAGTAAAGGGCTCATGGAGAGTGCTAAAATTTACAGTGATGAACCGTGGCAAGTCGCAAAACGATTTGAAGAGTTAGGAAGCAAATGGTTGCATATCGTAGATTTAAACGGTGCCTTTGCAGGAGAACCAGCAAACTTAGAGCAAATTAAAAAAATTCGAGAAAACTGTAATTTAAAAATCGAACTGGGTGGTGGTATTCGTGATGAAGAGACCATTAAAATGTATGTTGACTTAGGTGTTGACCGTCTGATTTTAGGTTCAATTGCTGTAAAAAATCCACAGTTTGTAAAAGACATGGCAGCCAAATACCCCATTGCTGTTGGAATTGATGCCATGAATGGTATGGTTGCTGTTGAAGGATGGGCAGAAGTATCAAGCATGAAAGCAACCGATTTAGCACAAGAGTTTGCCCATGCAGGCGTGCAAGCAATTATCTGTACAGATATCAGCAAAGATGGAATGTTGTGCGGTGTCAATGTTGAATTCACACACAGCATAGCACAAGCAAGCGGCGTGGATACCATTGCAAGTGGTGGCGTAAAAGATATTCAAGATATTATCAACTGCAAAAACAATGGCGAGATTGCAGGAGTGATTGTGGGAAAAGCTTTCTATGAGGGTACGCTTGATTTAGAAGAGGCATTTAAGCTTTTATAAAAATTTACTTAAAAAATTAGATTATAATAATTTTATTTATGATATTATATTGCAAAAATTTTTAAGGTTTGGGAAGATGAACACCAATAAGAAGATTACTCTGATTATTTTTTCAATGGTAACATTACTGACATTGATTATAGTAGCACTGGTTGCAATTGGTTCACGTGAAAGTGGATACGAAAGTGCTAAAAAGCGTGCCTACTTAACAGCCGATATTGTCAAAAATGCTTTAACTTCACACATGGTGAATGGAAACATGGATCAAAGAAATGTCTTCTTAAATTCGCTTGAACGTATGAAAGAGCTTGATGAGCTATGGGTCGTACGTTCTTCAACGGTGAGCAAACAGTTTGGTGTTTCATCATTGGCCAATGAAATTCCACGAGACACTACAGATGAAAAAGTTTTAAAAACTGGAAAAGAGGAGATTGTAATTAATGAGTCCTTGCAACGAGCAACGCTTAGAATCACCATTCCTTATATCGCTTCATCTTTAGATAAACCCAACTGTCTTTCATGTCATGATGCCAAAGAGGGAGAGGTCTTAGGAGCCATCTCTGTTAAATTTGATATTCAAGAAGACCGTCTTTCAAGCATTGCCATTTTACTTAATATCATTGTGATTGTGGTTCTTTTTTTGATTTTCATTCTGATTTTTATCAGCCGAAAAATCAAACCATATACCTCTTCGTTTGACTCAATTACTAAAACGTTAAAAATGGTTCATGAAGGAAACTATTCTGTACGAGCCAAAGAGGGAGCGCTTAAAGAGGATAAAGAGGCTTCTATGTGGCTCAATGAACTCATTGAAAAACTTGAAACGGTATTGACTGGAATTGAGAAAAACCTAACGGCATTTGTGCATAACCGTTCCATCAATGTCAATAATGACAAACTGCTTACAGCCAAAGAGATTATTGAAGACATTTCAGAGATTTACCACTTCAAAAAAACCATTGAAACTGATATTTCACGAGAAGATATCTACTATCGATTGGTGCAAGTACTCAAAGACAAACTGCTTGTAAATCACTTCTTTATTTTTGAAAATGACTTAACCAAAGATGAAAGAAAGCTGATTTATAAAACTGAAGGGGATACGGCGTGTTGTAATATCACCAATGATGTAAAAGAGCTGTGTCGAGCAGAGAGAACCGATATCATCGTCTCATCTGAGAACTTCCCTGAAGTGTGTCGAATGGCAGATTGCAATTCTTGCAAAGATTATGTCTGTATTCCGTTCTCTATCAATGAGCAAAAAAGTGTGACTATTCATATTCTGTGCAAAGACAATGAGTGTTTGAAACATGTGAAATACCAAATTGGTATCATTAAAAAATATCTTGAAGAGACCAAACCTATTTTAGAGAGCCGAATGCTCATGGATGTCTTACGAGAGCGAAACCTCATTGATGGTTTAACCGGTCTTTATAACCGTAAATATCTGGATGAATTCATTGACAAAAAAATGCCAATGGAGTTGGAACTTGGACATACCTATGCCATCATGTTCTTAGATATTGACTACTTTAAGATGGTCAATGACACCTATGGACACGATGCAGGAGATGCTATTTTACAAAAATTAGCTAAAACGATGAAAGAGTCTATCAGTGAAAATGAAGTCATCATTCGTTTTGGTGGAGAAGAGTTCTTAATTGTTATGAAAAATCCAACTGAAGAGAGTGCGTTAGAATTGGCTCAAACCATTAATGCTGAATTTGCGAAGTTGGTCTTTAACTTCAACAATGAATCATTCAGTAAAACAGTCAGTATTGGATACTCTTTCTTTCCTAAAGATACCGATCAAATCTGGAAATGTATCAAGTTTGCTGATCTGTGTTTATACGAAGCAAAAGAGACCGGACGAAACAAAGTCATTCGATTTAAACCAGAACTTCTTAAAAATGCGAACAAAGAAGAGTACTAAACCATGTGTTTGGTACTCTCACTTATTTTTATCGCCGTTGCTTACACCTTCTTTCAAGAGAGCAACTGGCTTCTTTTTTCTATCAATCTTGTTTTAGCTCTTTTTTTTATTGCACTTCTTATTCGAAATATCATTACAACTAAAAAAGAACGTACTAAAACGTAGGAGCTATTATGCCCATTAAAAAATTTACTCAACATCTCAATGAACGTTTACAAAACGAAGAGGATGCACGCGCATGTAAAGCGATAGAGGAGCGTGCTTGTCGTGTGGTTCCTGGCAACTACTTTCTTACACTCATAAGCTACTTTTTCAACACGCTGGCTGATTCCATTGCTAATGCAAAAGTGGTCATCCCTTGGATCATGCAAACACTCAACGCCCCTGTTTTTTTGATCAGTTTTTTAGTACCCATTCGTGAATCAGGTGCCATGCTTCCACAACTTTTTATTGGGGCTTACATACGACAAAAACCCATACGTAAATGGGTATGGGTGTTAGGTGCCCTATTACAAGCATTGACTATGGGTGGAATTGCCTTGGTTGCTTATACACTTGAAGGCATGGTTGCAGGGTATGCCATCATTGCTTTATTACTTCTGTTTTCTTTAGCACGAGGTTTGAGTTCCGTTGCAGCCAAAGATGTCTTAGGAAAAACCATTCCTAAAAAAAGACGTGGAAAACTCACAGGTGTATCAAGCAGTTTTGCAGGTTTGGTTGTGATTGTATTGGGTGCATATTTGCTTTTTGTTGGTGAGAAACCCTTCTCACCTGAAAACTTTGCAGTGCTACTATGTTTAGCGGGACTTTGTTGGATATTGGCTGCAATTTTTTATGGAAACATCACAGAGTATCCTGGAGAAACAGAGGGTGGAGGCAATGCAGCCGCGATTGCTATAAAAAAAATTTCACTGCTTAAAACCGATAAAATGTTTCGTCTGTTTGTCATCAGTCGAGCATTGTTTTTATCTTCTGTGTTAAGTGCTCCCTTTTTTATTATCTTAGCACAAGAGTACACCAACTCCAATACCTATTTGCTTGGGTTTTTCATTCTAGCCAATGGTCTATCGGCTCTTCTTTCGGCTCCTTTTTGGGGAAACTTTGCAGATTTATCCAGCAGAAAAGTGATGATAGTTGGTGCCATGATTACCTCTGTGTTAGGTGTGATTCTGTTTTGCATTGACCTTTTAGCACCACACTGGTTTGCCAATATTTGGTTTATGCCCATATTGTATTTCTTTTTAAGTATTGGTTATCATGGTATTCGTGTGGGAAGAAAGACCTATGTGGTTGATATGGCCGAAGGGAATAAACGTACAGATTATGTCTCTGTGAGCAATACTCTTATTGGTTTTATTCTGCTTTTAACAGGTTTTGTTGGAAGTTTAAATGCCATCATGAGTATCAGTTCAATTATTCTGACACTTTCCATTGTCGGTTTTATTGGGGTCTATTTAACCTATAAACTGCCCGAAGTTCAAGAAGAGGAGTAACTTACTTCTTCTCTTCCACCATGGTGTAGTGAAGCTCTAAACCTTTAGAGGTTGCTACAAACCCATTGATATTAATCTTTCCTTCATGCACCATTTTGTGATGCTCTTTACACAGTGGTATGAGGTTATATTTGTGGTTGACATTCACATGCCCAATAAAGCCCTCTTTATTGGCACGTGCTTGCTCCTTGATATGATGCACATCATCCACTGCTCTTCCACAAATCGTACACGTAGAGACAATCATATTTTTGTTGTAGTTGCTTCTTTTTTGTTGCGTGATTCGTTCAAGCGGTTCATAATCGTCCGTGATTTTTTTACGAATATCATTGGCCATACGCAAAAACTCTTTATCCATATGCAAAGACTTCGCATACTCCAATCCATACATGCTGCTTCCACTTCCATATTGCAGTTTTCGATTGAAAATGAGTTTATCTTCTTCATCTTGGTACATCACACTTAGATGCAAACAAATCACATTTTTAAGCTTCTCTATCTCTTCAAGTTCAGGAAGCTGATGCAAGTGTGTGGCAAACAAAAACAGTGATTGCAGTTTGGCCAATTTCAAGATAGCACTGGCAACGATACTCACTCCACTCATGGTTTCTGTACTGTGTGAGATTTCATCTCCAAGTACCAAGGATTTTTTAGTAGCACGGTTGAAAATATTTTTAAGTTCTAACATCTCTACAGCAAACGAAGAGAGGCCTTTAGCAATGTTATCACTTCCGCTGATACGCGTATAAATGGCATCAAATATAGAGAACCTCATCGACTTGCACGGCACGTAAAAACCTGATTGCGCTAAAATCACAGCAATCCCCACGGATTTCATGAGTGAAGATTTCCCGCTTGAATTAATCCCATACAACAATACCCCATGCATTTTGTTATCATAGATGTTCACCGGATTGGAATTTTTTATGATGACATTGTTTTTGTACTCTTCACTGGCTAATGAAAGCTCCCCTAAGATAATGTCATTGGGTACGTAAATGCCCTGTTCTTCACTGGCTTCAATAATAGGATGGCGTACTTCAATGAGTTCTAAGAAATTCTCTTCTTCTTTGGTTTTAACAATCTTTGGGCAAACATAGTTGTACTTTTTAGCCGTTTTAATATTAGAAACCGTCACATCAATTTCAGCAATAAAAATCACCAACTCTTCTAACAGATGGGAAAACTTGGTTTCAAACTCTAAAAGTTTTTCTTTAAAAACCAATTTATTCAACTCAATAATTTTTCGCAGATTATGCACATATTTATCAGAAACATCTTCTGTAACAGAACACGTGATTTTTACAGAATTCGTTTGTACCTTGATTTTAAAATCTTTAAAAAGCAACAACTCATCCTCAACAATCATATGCGCATTTTCTAACTCTTGTTTAATCGAATTGTATCGGTTTTTGGTCAATGAGATAAAAAAGCCCTCTTTATCTAAACGATTGATTCCTACAAAGTTAGAATCATTTGTTTTTAAAAAGCTTAGAATATGTGCTTTGATATTTTCAAGTTTACTAAAAAGTTTTTGATTTTCAATATTAAGCTCATCAATTTGAGCGTTAATCCCCTCACTGATCATATTATCTTCAACATCTTTAAGCATATACTTACCGCTGATACTCAAATCAAACGTAGAATCAATAGAGTCTATGAAAATTTGTAAATCATTGGAACTGCATGGTGGTTCAAAGAATTTATAGTTCTCCATAAAGGTCACCACCTCTTTGATACTTAAAAGAGAATCATACAAATAGTTCAATTCAAACGGATGCAGTCGGGAGAGTTTAATACGACGTGTCAGTCTTTCAATATCATAGATATTGGCCAACTCGTTTTCTATAGGAGCATGGTAATCATACAACTCTTTTGACAAAGCATATCGTCGTAACAGCTCTTTTGACTCTTTTACAGGATGTGTTAATCGCTCTTTTAAAAGCCGTTTCCCCATGGCCGTAGACGTATTGTTAATCAAACGAAGCAGACTTGGGTTATGAGGCGTATCAATGATATTAAGTTGCTCTAACGCATTGTTTCCTAAATAGATATACTTCGAAACATCCAATTTAATAGGCAGTGATAACTTTTGAATAATCTTGGCATCATGTGAGATGACGAAATCAATAAGTATGGCTAAACACTCTGTGGCCAATGGTACACGTTCCATATCTAAATGCTCGATTGAGGTTAACAAAGACTCAATATTAAAAACATTTTTAAACAACTCATTTTGATAGATAATCTTAGGTCGAAAGGAGCTGATATGAAACGTTTTATGTGAGAGTTCTAAATACTCTATGATCTCTTTTTGATTGATATTTTTATCTGCAAAAGAGACCACTACTTCAGAAGTTTTGTGCATGTTCATATAGTTAAACGCTTCATCTAAAGCATACGATTTATCTTCACTCGTACCGTGTACTTCATTGTAGTAACACTTTCCTGTTGTTACATCAATGGCACTGTAACCAATAGAAAAAATCCCTTTATTACAATCAATGGTAAGTCCCGTGATGTTGTTTTCATCTTGATCAATGACAAAATCAAAGTTCGTACCAGGACTCACCACCGTGTCAAGATATCGCGTTACTTTAGGAGGCAATCCCTTTTGTCGAATGATGACAATAGTGTACTTCTTCTCCCCAATAATACGTGCTAAGTGTTTCTCTAAAGAGATTGTTGGTACACCTGCCATGATAGGATTCTCTTGCGAATTTTCTAAAATTGATTTGTTTTTTCGTGTGAGCTGTATGTTTAAAAGCTCTGCAATCTCCTTGGCTTTTCCAACTTGTTCTTCATCATTATTGACTTCATACACTTCAAAAAAGGTTCCTATCTCCATTAAAACAACCGTATTGGCTCCATACTTGGTTTCAAAAAAACGTTGCAGTTTAAAATAGGTGACAGTTAAAAGATCTTTTTTATTCTCTAATATTTCATTGACTTCATTAATGACCAAAATTTATTTCCTAACCCCTGTCCAATCTCGAATGAGTTTTCTCTCTTCCATTGTAATGTTGGCTTTTTCATGCATTGCCATGTATGAACTCAATGGCATTGCTGCATAAGCTGCTCTGAATATCTCTTTGAGTTTTTTCTCTTTCTCTTCTTGTGTATAATCTTCCCATACAGAAAAGTTCACCCATTGTCGTGCCGTATCCACATGTCGTGAAATCATCCAAGAGACAGGTGCAACATTTGCATACCACGGGTATTGCACTTGATTTGAATGACAATCATAACACGCTTTTTTCAATACTGCATGTACCTCTTTGGGTGCTTGTATCTCTTTTTGTGGATCGCTTAGTGGGTTATCCCGTGGGGTTTGTATGATTTGTGCTGCTATAAAAAGTACAAAAATTATAAGCAATGTATTTTTCATTTTTTATCCTCAAAATATAATTCATAAACACGTTTGACCTCTTCAACAAACAAAGGTACACTCATGTTTCGTCCACGTTTTAAAAACTCTTTTTTCTCAATATATAATATCATGGTGGGCAAAGAGAAAACACCAAATTTTGCTGTGGTTTCCAGCGCTTCATCGGTTGGAACTTCAACCAAAACAATCTTTGGAAAGTGTGTCTCAAAGCTCTCTTTTATTTTTGGTTTAAGTACGGTACAAACCGAGCAATTCTTACCACTAAAATAAAGAAGTACAGCTGCATTGTTTTCAATGAACTGCATGATATCATCATATTTATTTAGAATTTTCATCGTCTTTTTGTTCTTCTTGCTCTTCTTGTTCTTTGACTTTCTCTTCATGTTTGACTTCAAAAATCTCATGACGACTCAAGCTGATACCTTTCATGTGTGTAAGAGGGAAAGCAAACACTACCCCTTTTCCACTGGTGGTAATATGCAAGCTGTGAATAATGGCGTTAATGACAGGTTTAACTTTAATTTCAGGCAATAAAAACAGAAGCAATAAATCATTGGCTTCAAATGAAGTACGATAGAAATTATTCATTTCATTAAGTCCTATTCCATCCGCATCTAAAACCGTTACTCCTGAAGCACCAGCTGCACTTGCTGCTTGAATGGCATCCACTTTTTTATCTTTTGGTACAATAAATACCACCGCATAAAATTGCATTTTAAGTGAGTGACGTCGGTCTGTTCCATCGATATTCACCGTGGCTAAACTCATATCTTCTGCATCAACCAATGCATCTTTTAAGATATTGGCTGTTTCAATCTCAGTATCAGATTTAACACCCAGTTTTTCAGTGAGTACCCCATACAACATCACCGTAATCATAGGAAAAAGTGAAGCAAATGCGATTAACCCAAATCCGTCAATAAGAGGACTTCGTCCTTCAATATTCGTTGCCAGTCCAATACCAAGTGCAGCTACTAAAGGCACGGTCACCGTTGAAGTTGTCACTCCTCCACTGTCATATGCAATAGGAATAATATACTTCGGCGCAATGAACGTTAAAATGATCACAATGAGGTATCCTACAATGATATAGTAGTGAATGTGTCCACCATCAATGATTCTGAATGCCCCTAAAGCAATACCAAAAGCAACCCCAAATGATACGAAGATACGAAGTGCGAAATCGTTGATTTTACCATCACTGATCTCTTTTGCTTTTTTAGCAATCGCCATGAGTGCAGGCTCTGCCATTGTGGTTGAAAAACCAATGGCAAAAGCAAAGGCATAAATAACAAATACCGAGTCTCTTTTAGTCAGTTGATACGCCATGGTTTCACCTAATGAGAAAAGCCCCATCTCTAAACCAAGAATAAACGCATACAAACCAATAATCACTAAAGCAAATCCAAGGACAACCGTTTTTAAGTTATTGATTGGTTTTTTAAGCACCCCATATTGAAAAAACAGAATGATAAAAATAATTGGGGCAACGTCTTTAATAACATTAAAAATACCCGTCAAAATAGCCGTAGGTGTCATATCTTTTGGTGTTGAAACTACGGTTTCTACAACCACTTGCGCGACATCTTTTGCTTCAACAAGATTGTATACAGCTATTCCATAAATTTGCACAAAAATCATAGGGGTTAATGATGCAAACGCAATAAGACCAAAACCATCGATAACTGGATTTCGCCCTTTAATGGATGAGGCTAAACCAATACCAAGTGCTGCAACCAAAGGTACCGTCACCGTTGATGTGGTCACACCCCCTAAGTCATAGGCCAAACCAATAATCTCTTGTGGTGCAAAAAAGGTCACCCCAACAACTAAGATATACCCTACTATGATGTAGTAGTGAATTGGATGTCCCTTAATGATTCGAAACACCCCAAGTAAAATAGCAAATCCAACCGAACCAGCTACAACAATTCGAAGTACGGTTGCATCAATTCTTCCGCTTGAAATGGATGCAGCTTTATCTGCAATAACAGCCAATGCTGGTTCTGCAATGGTGGTACCAAAACCAATTAAAAATCCAAAAAACAGAATCCAAAAAACAGAACCTGATTTTGCAAAACCTTGTGCAAGTCCTTCTCCCACAGGGAAAATTCCAATTTCAAGACCTTGTAAAAATACGGCCAGTCCCACACCAACAATTAAAAGTCCAACAGCTGTATACTGCCAGTCTTCAGGTACAGCTTGAATGATTGCCAATTGGAAAAACAAAATCACCAAAATAATTGGCATCAGATCACGAAACGACTCTTTTAAAAGTTTGAGAAAAAAGTTAAACTGCATCATTTAGTTTTTTTCCAAACTTTCTTTAAATTTCTCTATTTTATGGGTATCTCCTACAATCACCAAAATATCTCCCTCATCAATTTTATGGTTTATCCCTCTGGTATTAAAGATAAATTTGTTGCTTATTTCATGGTCCATTATACCAAGAAGTAATATATTAAACTGCTTATGCATGCTCAAATTTCTCAAAAATGTGCCATTTAATTTTGAATTCTTTTCAATATAAATTTCTGCAATTTGCAAGTTGGATTTGTTGAACAAAATTTCATCAAGCACCTCCAACATTTTTGGTTTGGTTAAATAACGAAACACTCTTAAGGCACTCAGTTCATTCGGGTTTAAAACTTTTGTTGCTCCTGCCATCATAAATTTTTTTGCTTCAGAACGTGTTTTGGCAATGGAGACTATTTTAAGTTTTTTATCCAAATTCCGAGCTGAAAGCGTTACAAAAAGATTATTGGGATCACTGCCACTGACACAAAAAAGAGAATCGATGCCTGAACCCACTTTAATATCAAGCAACTCGGAATCATTTAAAAGGGTTAAATGATAAGCATTAAACCCATCTTCTTGTGCTTTTATAACATTTTTTTCCTCATAATCAGCAATGGTGACTTGGTATGCTTTATCGTGTAAAATATGGGCAATTTTCATCCCCAACACCGAGTAACCATAAATCAATATATTTTTTTTCATCATGTACCTAACTTAAAAAGTCTTTTTTGAGTTGTGTCAAAGATTGTCGATACCCAATCATCACAAAGATATCTTTTTCTTGCACTACATAAGAGGTTGTTGTTGGATTAAAAAGAAACTCATTATTATTTGCACTGCTGATAATTGCAACCAGCGTTAAATTATACTCTTCAAATTCAATGTCATGTATCTTTTTACCAATGACATTCATGCCACTGATTATTTCCATCTCATCGACTTCAGCGGAGACATCTTCATTGAGCAAAATTCCATCAATGGCTTCAAAAGCAACTGGTTGACCAATATATTCACTGGCAACAAATGCATTGATTTGATTGGGATTGATGATAAAATCTGCTCCAGCGAGTTTGAGTTTATTCTCTACCTCTTCATTGTTGACCAAAGAGACAATTTTAATCTCACTGTTGAGTGTTCGTGAACCCAAAACAATTGAAAAGTTGGTGGCGTCATCACTGGTCAGAGCAATAATCGTTTTGGCACTTTTTTTCAATAAAATGCTCTCTAAAAAATCCATATTGGTGGCATCCCCTTTTAGGGCTAATATCTCTTTTTCTTTGGCTTTTTTTATCTTTCGCTCTGAAAGGTCTATGACCAAACACTTTTGATGAATTTTCTTAAACTCTTCTATTAAATTGTTCGCCATGACATTGAAGCCACAAACAATGATATAATCATCCAGTTT
The DNA here is from genome assembly GCF_004116335.1 of Candidatus Marinarcus aquaticus. Taxonomy (NCBI): domain Bacteria; kingdom Pseudomonadati; phylum Campylobacterota; class Epsilonproteobacteria; order Campylobacterales; family Arcobacteraceae; genus Candidatus Marinarcus; species Candidatus Marinarcus aquaticus. The sequence continues at coordinate 14,397 of NZ_PDKN01000001.1, read as the reverse complement.
CTTCACCTCATTTTCAACACGGCTGTGTTTGATGCTCTCCATTCGTTCAGCCAATCCGGTTGTAACAATCGAGGTGCTTACTGCAATGACCAAAAAACCATTGATAATCAAAATCAGTGTTACAAACTTCCCTTCGGGTGTGAGAGGTACAATATCTCCGTACCCCACCGTTGAAATAGTAATCAGTGCCCAATACACTGCATCAAAATAGGTGTTTACTTTTTCATTAACACCTACGGGGCCTTCATAGACAAACATGATGGTTGAACCAAAAAAGATGACCATTCCACTGAGCATGGCAAGGGTATAAAGCTCAAACTTTCTTTCTGCAAAAATCTGTAAGAACTCTTTTAACGAGTTGGTGTATCGAAGGATTTTAAACAGACGAAACAGAAGAAAAATACGAAGTACTCTTAAAGGTCGATAGTATGGTAAAATAGCCAATAAGTCAATAATGGACATAGGGGAAAGTATAAAATCAACCTTCTGTTTAAAAACTTTTTTCAAAGAGGTACTCAGCGAGTACTCTTTGGCTAAAAACAGTGACTCTTCATACTCTGCAATGACTGTTTTACGAACATCACTGTAAACCCAAACACGGCTTAACCACTCAATGATAAAAACTATCACTGCAAAATATTCCCATGAGTTTAAAATCAAAAGTTTGGGGTGATTGACTTCGTAAATCAAAATTCCAATGGTACTTAAAACCAAAAATATCATAAAGATATCAAAATATTTTTTATAAGGGTAGTGAACATTTTCAAGGATGTTTTTTATAAATTCTTTTACGGTCAGATATTGTTTTGAAGCATCTAAATAATAAAGAAAGTGAATAAATTTTTGCTTCATAAAACCGTACAAGGGATCCCCTTGTACTTACACTTGGTGTTCTGTTTTTTTGGCAAGTCGCTCTTTTTGTGAAAGATACGAGTTTAATGCACCTAAATATGCTTTTGCTGTTGCTAACATGGTGTCAATACTTAAACCATGCCCCACAAATGAAGGTGAATTGTCATCAAAAACAACCCGAGTAGTTACTTTTGCTAATGCATCTTTTCCTTCAGTTACTGAAGTTACTTTATAATCTTTTAACTCTCCGTTATACCCTGTTAATCGGTCAATGGCTTTGAAAATAGCATCCATGGTTCCATTACCAATATTTGCATCGGTCATCACTTCATCTTTATGTTTGATAGAGACTGCTGCAGTAGGTACACCATTTGAGCAATCAGAGATCTGTAATCCAACCAATTCAAAGGTTTTAATTGAATTCAATGCTTCATCGGTGATTAACATTCTTACATCATCATCTGTTACATCTTTTTTCTTATCGGCTAATAACTTAAATCGCTCAAACGCTGCATTTAACTCTTCATCAGTAACTTTATCAAACCCTAATTGCGTGATTTTATCTCTGAATGCAGCTCTACCTGAGTGTTTACCTAAGATTAATGTACTCTCTTTATATACACCCACATCTTCAGGTTTCATAATCTCATATGTCTCTTGATGTTTTAAAACACCATCTTGGTGAATTCCACTTTCGTGAGCAAATGCATTTTTACCTACAATTGACTTGTTTTGTTGTGGTTCAACACCTGTGATGGTTGCAACCAATCGTGATGTCGCATAGATTTCAGGCGTGTTAATGGTTGTGTATAAATCACCAAAGGCATCTTTTCGTGTTTTAATCGCCATCACTGCTTCTTCTAATGCAGAGTTTCCTGCTCGTTCACCTAATCCATTAATGGTGACTTCAATTTGTCGTGCACCATTCATCACCGCAGCTAAAGTGTTGGCCGTTGCCAATCCTAAGTCGTTGTGGTTATGTACAGAGATAATCGCTCGATCACCTGCAAAATCACTCAACTCTTTTACCATGGCACCTAACTCTGTTGGCAATCGGTATCCCACAGTGTCTGGCAAGTTAATGGTTGATGCACCTGCAGCAATCACCGCATCCATTACCTCTTTCATGAAAGGAATTTCACTTCGTCCTGCATCTTCTAATGAGAACTCAACGTCATCCACAAATGTTCGTGCATACTCAACAGCATGTACTGCTCTTTTAATCACTTCATCTTCACTCATTTTTAATTTGTACTTCATGTGAATAGGGGAAGTTGCAATAAACGTATGAATTCTGTGTTTTGGTGCATACCCAACTGCTAAACCTGCTTGTTTGATGTCGTTTTCAATGGCTCTACTTAAAGAACAGATGCTTGAATTTGTAACTGTTTGTGCAATTCTGCTTACTGCATCAAAATCACCTGGACTCGCAGCTGCAAAACCTGCTTCAATAACATCAACACCTAATTTTTCTAACTGTAAAGCAACTTTAATCTTCTCTTCTGTGTTCATTGAGCAACCTGGACTTTGCTCTCCATCTCTTAATGTTGTATCAAATACAATAATTTTATTTCTATCCATTGTAATGCCTTTATAAATTACATATATTATATCTATTTTTTAATAAAAAAATAAAACCTAAGTTTGTGATTGTGTCTGTATTAATTTTGTATAAAATTAGAGGGAAATTTTGAGCAGCAGAAGAGTATTTACGCTTTTAATAAAATTGCATTTTTGAAAATCAAATATTTTCATGGTACTCTCCTTATATATTAGTGAGATAATTATAATTTATATTATAACTTTTGTCAAGTAAAAAAGGTCAAAGTTGACCTTTTTACTCTTATTTATCCTCTTTAGAAGGATTTTCTTCAGTTGGCGCTTCATCTGGTGTTGTTTCAGAAGACTCTTGTGTATCACTGTTTTTTTCAGTTGGTTCTTGTGAATCTGAAGTTTCATCAGAAGTTGTTTCTTCTTCTGGTTCAACGGCTTCAGAGTGTAAATCCTCTTCTTCAAAAACCTCTCCACCATTCTCTCGAATGATCTCTTGAACACGTTTACCGTCAAGAACTTCAATGTCCAATAACTCTTTGGTCATTTGTTCAATTGCATCTTTATTATCTTTTAATGCTTGCAATACATGGTTGTATCGGTCATTTAAGACTGTTTTGATGTGTTCATCTAAATTCTTAGCCATCTCATCAGAGAAGTCTTTTTGTGTTTGTCCACCTAAAAACTGATTACTTCGTTTCTCGAGTACCATCAAACCTGCCACATCACTCATACCATAGACTGATGCCATTGATTTAATGATATCTGTGGCTCTTTCTAAGTCATTTCCTGCACCCGTAGAAATTTCACCAATGAAAACCTCTTCAGCTGCTCGTCCACCTAAAAGAGTATCTACTTCTGCAATAAGCTCATGTTTTTGCATCAAATATTTATTCTCTTCAGGGGTATTAAGCGTATACCCCAGTGCGGCAAGACCTCTTGGAACAATAGAGACTTTATTTACTTTTTTAGCTCCACGCGTAATCTCAGCAATAAGTGCATGACCACTCTCATGATACGCTACAATCTTTCTCTCTTTTGGAGAGATTCGTCGAGATTTTTTCTCTAAACCTGCAATTTGTCGTTCAACGGCTTCTTTAAAATCCTCTTTGGCGACTTCATCTTTATTTGCTCGACCTGCTAAAAGTGCAGCCTCATTGATGATATTAGCTAAATCTGCTCCTGCAAGTCCTGCTGTCATTCGTGCTACCTCTTCAAGATCCACATCTTTGGCTAAAGTCACCCCTTTAATATGCACTTTTAAAATTTCAATCCTTCCTTCATAGTCTGGTTTATCCACCAATACTTGTCGGTCAAACCGTCCCGGTCTAAGAAGTGCTGGGTCAAGAACTTCTGGTCGGTTGGTTGCAGCAAGCACAATAACGGGGGCATGTTCTGTTGAGAAACCATCCATTTCTGCAAGCAATTGATTCAATGTTTGCTCTCTCTCATCATTACCACCCATTGGACCACCTGAAGCCCTGCTTTTACCAATGGCATCAATCTCATCAATAAAAATAATGGCTGGTGCCACTTTTTTTGCTTGTTCAAACAAATCTCGTACCCTACTTGCACCCACACCTACGAACATCTCAATAAAGGCTGAACCAGAAACACTTAAAAATTCAACGTCTGCTTCACCCGCAACGGCTTTTGCTAAAAGTGTTTTACCCGTACCCGGAGGTCCCACTAAAAGAACCCCTTTAGGAATTTGAGCTCCCAGTTTGATGTATCGCTCAGGTGCACTTAAGAATTCAACGACCTCTTGAACTTCCTCTTTGGCCTCTTTGTTTCCTGCCATATCTTCAAATTTCACTTTTGGTTTTTCAGAATTGATCATCTTTTTAGAACTGCCAATTCCAAGAAGGCCTCCGCCTCCACCACCCATGCTCTTTTGCATTCTTCGAGCAAGGAACATCCAAATTGCAAAGAAGATAAAAATAGGTAAAATCCAACCAAAAAGCATATCTGCTAAAAAATTCTCTTCACTCACACCACCATACGCAATACTATTTTTCTCTAACTCTGGGATCAATGTATCATCTGGCACCACACGTCGTGCATTGTAAGCAGTAACACCATTGTTCCCTTGTTTTGAAATTGCTTTAATGGTTGTATTCCCAATCCCCACATACTCAATACTACCCGAAGTAATCAGTTTTTTCAGTTCTGAATACGGAATAGATTTATTGATGGTTTTCCCATAAGATTGAATCTGACCATTGGATGCACCCATGTTCTGTTCTTGTGGAAAAAGCGTTTTAAATACAAAAATTGTAACTATTGAAAACAGTACAAAAACCAACAGTGGGTTGTTGTTAAAAAAATTATTATTATTTCCATTGTTGTTATTGTTTTGACTGCTGTTTTTCTTTTTAGCCATTTTAATAAACTCCTTAAATTTTAAGCTTTTTTATAAATCAGAGTGACCCACTCATTTTTAGCGATTCGGTCAATCTCTTTTAAATCAGAAAATTTCTTTTGCACTTTGTGTTCATGCTGTTCTAAAATTCCTGAAAGGATAAGTATACCATCTTCTTTCACACTTTTTTTTAAATCACTCGCAATCAGCACCAAAACATCGGCAACAATATTAGCTACAACCACATCATACGTTTGTTTAGCGTGCGTTACACTTCCTGTCCACGCCTCGTTGAATACAGCGCTGTTTAACTCAAAGTTCTCTTTAGCTGAGTCAACCGCATCTTCATCGGTATCACAAATATCAACTACTGCACCTAACTTTTGTGCAGCAATGGATAAAATACCACTTCCACACCCAACGTCTAATAGGGATTGCTGGGATTGAACGTTCTCACCAATGGCTTGCAAGCAACTGCTCGTTGTTTCATGATGTCCTGAACCAAATGAAAGCGCAGGATTGATGATGATATTAATTTTATTCTCTTTTGGTTCTTCCCATGTAGGATAGACATAGAACTGCCCTACTTCGACAGGTTGAATCGAGTTTTTATATTTATTAATCCAATCTTCATTTTTTTGTTGTGTTATTGATGTTTCACACTCAATACTGAGTTTTTGTGCAAAGGCTTGTAGTCCAAACTCCACATCGCTTAAATCCTCTTCACTTCGTGAAATCAAAACCCCATTATCTTCTTCAATGGCTTCATTGGTTAATGAAGTTAATAGGTCTAAAAAAAGCTCATACTGTTGTGCTGGTTTGACTTTTAATTCATAATAGTAATCTTGCAACATTTTCCTTTATTTAAAAGTCAAATATTGTATCCAATAGTAAGTTGAAAGAAGTTTAAAAAAAGCTCTCTATCATGTCACGCATGACTTGAATGTCTGATATTCGGTTAATAATATCTCTAAACTCTGTTGCTCCTGTGTACCCTTTTGAGTATGAGTGCAACAGTTTTCGAAACATGATTGCACCATGTTCTCCATGAAATTTAAGCGTGGCATCGTAGTGTTCTAAGATGATCTCTTTTTTTAGTTCATTAGAAATGGCATCATCATCAAGCCCATGTTTTATTTGGTGAAAAATCCACGGTTTTCCAATGGCTCCTCGACCAATCATCACACCATCTGCTTTGGTGTAATTTAACACCTCTTGAGATTTTTTATAATCTTTGATATCCCCATTGGCAATCACAGGAATACGCACTGATTCTTTTATCATTTTTATGGCATCATAATCCACAGGTGCTTTGTATTGCCCAGCTCGGGTTCGTCCATGTACTGAGATAAAGTCAACCCCACACGCTTCCACTGCTTTTGCAATCTCTACAGGGATTTTTTCATTCACTCCAATTCTTACTTTGGCAGAGGTATAGGCTTTTTTGTTATATTGTTTAACGGTACTTAAAATCGTTTCCAGTTTTTTTAAATCCCCCAAAAGATTTGAACCACTTCCGTGATTAAACACTTTTGGTGCAGGACAACCACAGTTTAAATCAATGCCATCAATGCCTTCAATGTCATTGAGTATTTCAACCGCATCACGAACAAGCTCTGGTTTATTACCTGCAATTTGTACAAAGTAAGGGTCTTCATTTTCACTTTTTTCAAGCATTTTGTACGTTTTTGAAGAGTTATAGACCAAAGCATTGGATGAAATCATCTCAGAGATGGTCAAATCTGCACCAAATTTTTTAACAACCGAACGAAAAGGTAAATCAGTATATCCAGCAAGAGGAGCCAACACCATAAGGGGTTGGCTAAAATCAAGTTTATTCATATTAGTTATAGTAGCAAATCGCGTCGAGGGTGTAGTTTTTCCCTGCATCTTTTAAATCTAAAAGTGCTTTAAATGCCGTGAGTTCATCATCTGCAGTGCTTGCAAAAATGTCTCTGATTTTATCAATCATCTCAAACTCAAACAGCACATAAACGTATGCACTCAATGCTTCCTCTTTTTCGTTTGAAAGCACTTCAAAAATCTCAATGATTTCATCTGGAGTTAAACTGCTTTTATAAAGTTTTGCAATATCAAGATATTCGTTTTTATCAAACTCAACGCTCTTAATTTGTTTAAGCAATTCTTCTTTGCTTAAAGAGAACTCTTCTTGAACACTGTCTCTTTTAAAAAGTTCTTGAAGCATTGCTTTAGTTAATTTAATGTTAGGCAATACTTTTTTCACAGACGTCATTGATTTTTCATCAATCACTTTCGTAAACGCTGCTTCAACCTCTTCTTGTGAGTAGTTGTTTGGTCGCTTTAATACATCCAATGCAAACTCAACTTGTTCGTTAATTTTGTTAATCGTATTTTTAATCATCCATGTATTGTTTGATGGAAGTTTCACACTTAAATTAACATACTTCCCATTTTTAATATCAATGAGTTGTTGAGCCAATTCATTGAGTTCTTTGTTATTCGTGCTCAATGAATCTTTTTTTAAGTTCACGGTTGCACTGCTTAAAAGTTCATGCATGTCTTTTAATATAGGATTCTTAAACTTGATTGTTTCGTCTTTTTGAACCAAGCTGTTTTTTAATGATTTTAAAATATTCTCTTCATCTTTATTCACACTCATATCAGAGATGTAGTTCTTTAAACCATAAAAAATCATATGCAGTACGGATGCAATAAACAGTACAACAAGTGGGATACTTACCCATACAGCTACTGGCAGTGAAAAAGTGCTTTCAAACAGTTTTATCTCATATTGTGTCTGAGCTATACTGAACACATATCCAGCAATAACTGCTATAAAAATAATCGACGCAACAATATATTTCTTTAGTCCCATATTTATTCCTTAGTGTGGTTTACTGTTCAACCTCATAAATCTCTCTACAAGGAGTACAAAATTTTGCAAATGGTTTTGCTCGTAATCGTCCCAATGCAATCGCTTCATCGCACATTTCACAAATCCCGTATGTACCATTGTCAATTCGCTTTAACGCATCATCAATCTCAGCAAGCTCTTTGACTTGTTGATTGGCGATGATTCCTTCTTTAAAACTGTCACTGCTGATTTCTGCATAATCAACATCATCATTACACTCAGAGTTTTTTAAACCGTCAATGCTGTTTCGACTCTCTTGAATGTTTTTAGTAATTAATTCTTTTCGTTTTAACAGAGTCTCTTTTAACTCTTCAATCTGCTTTTTATTTGCCAAAATAGAACCTCTTTTTCAAAATTTGTCCAAGATTATACAGAAATTTATATAAATTATTTATGATATGGATGATTATTAATTATACAAAGACATCGAAAGACCTGCTCATGCAGTACTACAGCTGCAATTTTATGTGCCATGGTCAAGTCACTCAAACTGATAATCGCATCAAATTTTTTTAAAAAATCTCTTTGAAATCCAAATGCACCGCCAATAAAAAAATTAATATTGGCATCTTTTTGCAAAAGTTTGGCAAATGCAAAACTGTCTGTTTTTTTACCCAAAACATCCAAAGCAATATTAAAGCCATTCATCAATGGTTCAAATGCTTCACTGTAAGAGTCTTGTGCCTCTTTTTCACCAATGGTTTGAGCTTTAGCAATTTTTTTGTTAAACAAACAATGATACTCTACTTTAGCATACTTTGATGACATTTTTATAAACTCTTTTATCACTGTGTCAAATGCATCATTGCTTGGTTTTACAATCGCATAAATATTGATTTTTGTCATACAAGCAAACCTGAACCAATCACGTTCATAGATACATTGGCTAAAACATCCTCTTTTTTAACGCCACCAATGGCACATACAGGATGCTTGGATACTTTGGCTAAGTAAGGCAATTTATCTCCTAATACCGTGCTGACATCTTTTGTGGAAGTATTTCTGTATGCTCCTAATCCAATGTAGTCTAAATCCCACTCATTGGCTCGTAATATCTCTAATTCATTGTGAGTAGATATACCGAAGAGCTTATCTTTGAGTTTTTTTCTCAAAATCATCACAGCTTTGGATTTGTCTGCGAAAAAACGTTCTAAATCTTCTTGCCCCAGATGTAATCCATGTGCATATTCGACAAGTTCAAGCTTGTCATTAATAATAATCGGAACATCTAAATGTGAAGTGAGATAGTTTAAGTGCAGTTTTTGAATCTCAATGGAGTTGGTTTTATCTCGGTATTGAACCAACTTTACTTCGTTTACTTTGCATGTTTGTACATACTGTTCCAGTGTGATGTCATGTTTATTTAACATATCAAAATCACACAAAGCGTAAATATTTGCACTCAAGCTTGAGGCTTGAGGCAAAGATTTAAAATAGTTTCGAAGCATTTTAGCTGGCTCTGTTCTCGTTTGAAAAAAGTGTCAGTAAATCTGAAATTGTCTGTTTCATGTCTCGTCGGTTTACAACCATGTCAATTGAACCATGTTCAAGTAAGAACTCTGCTCTTTGGAAACCTTCTGGAAGGTCTGCTCCAATGGTTTGTTTAATAACACGCTGACCAGCAAATCCAACCAATGCACCTGGTTCAGCCATGATAATATCGCCTAAAAGAGCAAATGAAGCAGAAACCCCACCCATTGTTGGGTCTGTTAAGACTGAGATATATGGCAATTTTTCAGCATCAAGTTTTTTAAGTGCTGCAGAGGTTTTTGCCATTTGCATTAAAGCAAACGTACTCTCTTGCATTCGAGCACCCCCTGAAGCAGAGATAATAATAAGCCCTTGTCGTTTCTCAATCGCACGATTGACTGCACGTACGATTTTCTCACCCTCAACGGAACCCAAACTTCCTCCCATAAAGGAGAAGTCAAAAATAGCCATTTGAGCAGCAATGCCATTAATAGTACACTCACCGCTTACAACGGAAGAGGTTCGATTGGTTTTGTTTAACGCTTCATCCAATCTCTTTTTATACGATTTTTTGTCCACAAATTTCAAAGGATCCGTCGGTTTTAAAGTTGCATCATGTTCAACAAAACTTCCTTCATCACATAAAATTTCTATTCGTCGTTGTGCTCCAATTCTCATGTGAAAGTTACACTTTGGACAAATATTATTTTGGTTTTCAACCTCTTTGAAAAACATCAATGCATTACACTCTGGACATTTTACCCAGTGACTTGGTGCATCTTTTTTGGTTGGTTGTGTTTTTCTGTCAAAGTTAATTTTTTTAAACAGATTCTTTAAATCCATACTTCAATCCTTCTATTCTTATTTTAATGCTTCAAACTTCTCTAATTCGTCAAGTTGTTCCCATGGATAATCACTTTGCCCTACTTGACCTCGTGAAGCGACATCTGCATACAAAAATGTATCTTTACTTGGTTTATCTAAGTTAAATTTCTGAGTAATCCATCGTGGTGTTAAACTGAATGTTTTACTTACAAATGTAGATAAATCATTATCATTAACCGTCGTGTATGTTCCACACGTATCGACTGACACTGACGTTGGTTTGGCAACTCCAATGGCATATGAGAGTTGTACGATACATTTTTTTGCAAGTCCTGCTGCAACGATATGTTTTGCAATCCATCGTCCTGCATACAATCCACTTCTGTCTACTTTTGTATAATCTTTTGAACTTTGAGCTCCACCTCCAATAGGTGCATAGCCACCAAATGAATCAACAATCAATTTTCGCCCCGTTAATCCACTGTCATGCAGTGAAGAGTGGCTCACATATCGTCCTGTTGGATTAATATGAATGATGGTTGTTTTTGGATCATACAACTCAGTTGGAAGACCTGTATCATCAATCAAACCTTGAATCAACGCTCTTACTTCTTTAATATCCATGCTCTCAGTACTTGGAGCACTGACAACAATCGTATGGATTTTTTGTGGTTTACAATTTTCAAAATTCTCTTTTGTTCCATAATCCAATGTAACTTGAGTTTTGATATCCACACCTAATTTTTGATTATGATTGAGTGCATAGTGATAGACTTTATCACACAGCATTCGTGCATAAGTAATTGCTGCAGGCATAAAGTCTGCTGTTTCACTTGATGCATATCCAAACATAATTCCTTGGTCACCCGCACCAATCTCACCATCCGTTTGATCAACCCCTTGGTTGATATCCGGGCTTTGTTGGTTTAATAATACTTGTACATCTACTTCATCTGGGTGTAAGCACTGCTCTTTTGTAAAAGCTCCCTTTCCATCATACCCTATTTTAGCCAATGCCTCTTTTACAATTTTTTCATACTCTTCATTGCTTAAGTTTGCATTGGATTTTACTTCTCCACCAATTACAACATGTTTCCCTGCTACAAAAACCTCTGATGCGACACGCGAATTTTTGTCTTCCATGATCAGTCGATCAACGATACTGTCTGCGATAATATCTGCACACTTATCAGGGTGTCCAGGGCTTACTACTTCTGAAGTAAATAAATACTCTTTTTTGTTTTCCATTTTTGTTTTCCTCGTAGGTTTTCCATTTTTGTTTTCCATTATTTTTATTCATTACGTCTGTGTTGTTAAAAAAAAATAATAAATTACAATAATTGTTTGTTGAATACTCTATTCAACAGTAACGGACTTCGCCAAGTTTCTTGGCATATCCACATCATTTCCTAATCGTACAGAAATCTCCATAGAGAGTAACTGTAACACCACCAACATCTCAAAGAACTCTAACATGTAGTGATCTTTTACATTGGTTTGTATAAAATCATCAGCCAAATCAAAACTCAATGGCGAAATAGCACAAATCGTACTATCACGTGCACTTAACTCCTCGACATTACTCTTTATTTTATCATAAAGCAAGTGTTGAGGCATTAAAGCAATTGTAAAAAGTTCTGGATCTGCCAATGCAATTGGCCCGTGTTTCATCTCACCTGCAGGATATCCTTCTGCGTGTAAATATGAAATTTCTTTTAATTTAAGAGCACCTTCCAGTGCCAATGGGAAAAAGACATCACGTCCTATAAAGAAAAAACCATGGCCATGTAAATAACGCTTTGAGAGACGTCGCGTTTTTTCATGAACTTTATCTAATACCAATAAAGAAGAGGGAACTTCTCTTAAAGCGTGCAGTTCTGTATGCATTGCCTCTTGGCTAAGAACCTTTTTTTGTTGTGCAAAATATAAGGCCATCATCCAAAGTACCACAACTTGCGTTGAAAAGGCTTTGGTACTTGCCACCCCTTTTTCAATTCCTGCACGCGTTAAAACAGAGTGGTCCGCCACTCGGGTCATGGAGGAGTTATCTACATTACATACCACAATTGATTTGAGACCATTTTTTTTGGCCATTTTCAAAGCTTCTAATGTATCCGCGGTCTCACCACTTTGAGAAATCACAATAAAAAGTGTGTCTTTGGTTAAAAGTGGCTCTTTATATCGAAATTCACTTGCAATCTCAACCGAACATTTCACTTTTGCTAATCGCTCAAAAAGATAAGATGCTGTGATTCCTGCATGATACGAGGTACCGCATGCACATATTTTGATTTCATTAATGCCTTGAATAAGACTTGCATCAAACTCATCAAACGTGATACTTTGGTCTTGAAGTCGTCCCAACATCGTATCACTGACCACATTGCTTTGCTCATAAATCTCTTTTTCCATAAAGAAACGATAACCCTCTTTTTGAGCAAATTGCTTAGAACTGGGCAAACTTCCCCATTGCACTTGGCTCTCATCAAAAAAGACAATACCCTCTTTTGAAGCCACACCACCACACTCATCTTCTAAATAAACCACATCTTTACACAGCCCTATTAAAGGTGCATCTGAAGAAGCGAACAGTACTTCCCCTTCATTCATGCCATGTGCCACAATCAAAGGGCTTCCATGTTTAAAGAAGAAGATGTTCTCAGGGCACGCTTTTGAAATGAGTAAAATAGAGTATGCCCCTTCAAGTCGTTCTACAGTTTTTTCAAACGCTTCTTGACACGAGTTCAAACTGTTTTGATAATACTCAAAAAGATGCACAATCACTTCCGTGTCTGTTTGAGAAACAAATTTGTGTCCATGAGATATAAGCTCATCTTTAAGCTCTTTATAATTTTCAATGATTCCATTATGCACCACATAAGAGTACTCTCCTAAATGTGGATGCGCGTTTAGTTCTGTAGGTTTACCGTGTGTGGCCCATCGTGTATGACCAATACCTAAGTCATAACTTTCATTGTCGTTGCTGGTATTGATTTTCTCTTCTAAGTTATTAAGTTTCCCCAAAGCTTTATACACAGAAATTTTATTTTGATTCAGTAAAGCAACTCCAGCAGAGTCGTACCCTCTGTACTCAAGCTCCTTTAATCCATCTAATAAAATATTGACTGTTTTTTGCTTACCAATATAACCAACAATACCACACATAGCTTACCTTCAAATATATTATAGCCTTGCATTTTATTCAAATTTTACTAAAACTCGGCTTTTATAAAATCTTCTGAACTCATTTCAAAATATCATGCAAATATCATATGGGCAGTATACAATGTGACAAGTATTAAATGAAACTAATTTATGGAGTGAATCATGTTAAATAACTTAAAAATAAAATCAAAACTTCTTTTACTCACTGCTATGACTGTTATTGGTTTAGTGGCACTTATTTTCTTAAATGAAAGAACCATTATTACATTGGTCAATCTCAGTGATGTCAAAGTGAGTATAGAAAAACTGGAACTCTCAATATTAGAATTGAGAAAACATGAAAAAGATTTTCTTTTACGAAAAGATTTAAAATATTTTGAACAGTTCAACACTGTTTTCAAAAAAATGCAAGAGGAGGTTCAAACACTTGAACTCTTCTTTGCCAACCAAGCATTAGAAATCACAGAGTTAAAGAATTTTCAAACCATCACAACGTCCTATCAACAGATATTTTCAAAGTTGGTACAAACACAGCAAAAAATTGGTCTGAATTCCAAAGATGGTCTGTATGGAAGCTTAAGAGAGAGTGTTCATCACGTTCAAGAAACAGCAACACAAACAAAAGACTTTAAGTTGTTATCACAAGTTTATGACTTAAGAAAACAAGAAAAAGATTTCATGCTTCGAAGTGATTTAAAGTATGTAGAGATTTTTAAAAAGAAAATTGATGCACTTCTACAATCCAATATTTCTGAAGAATTACTTGGAGATCTTAGAAACTACCGAAATCATTTTTTAGCATTAGTAGAAGAGGAAACTATTTTAGGTTTATCAAGTGATGAAGGTATTCGAAAAGAGATGCGAGCAACCGTACATCAAACAGAAGAGAATATTATCAAACTCATCAAGGAGATTGATGTGCACACAAAAGAGTCTATTAGAATAACTGAAATCATCAATATCGTTGTATCTATTATCATCATATTCATCATTGTTGCATTGGTGTTGGTTCTTTCAAAAAACATCAATAACTCTTTATCACAGTTTCAAACCGGGTTATTGAGTTTCTTTAGATACTTAAATAAAGAGGAGAGAGAGGCGCACCTTATTGAAATAAACAGTAAAGATGAGTTTGGTGCGATGTCCACAGTGGTCAATGATAATATTAAAAAGATTCAAGCAGGACTACTTAAAGATAATGAAGCCGTAAGTGAAGCATTGAGTGTGGTAGAACAAGCCATAAAAGGACATTTAGATGTGCAATTAACCAAACAAG